>JALSSW010000063.1 GCA_026984035.1 Planctomycetota bacterium | reverse complement strand
GCCCGATCGGTGAGCAAGTTTTCCTCCGTAAACCCATGCATCTTTGCGAAACGGAGCGCCCCTTCCCCCACTAAGAGGACATGATCCGTCCGCCGCATAACCTTGAGCGCGACCTGGGCCGGATGCATGATCCCCCGTAAAGCCCCAACCGCACCCGCCAACTGCGTTGGTCCATCCATCACACAGGAATCCAGTTCCACAATGCCCTCGGCATTGGGAAGCCCCCCATAGCCTACGGACATGTCGTTGGGGTCAGCCTCCACGACCTCCACACCGTGCACAGCGGCATCCACAGGCCTAGTCCCTTTTGTCATCGCCTGGTAGGCGCGTTCGACGGCCTTCAAACCATTCTTGCTGGAGATGGCAACGACCTTCGATCGGCACCCTATATAGCCAGGAGCCTTTCCCCTTTTCACCAAAGGAAGGCCCGCTAAGGATCCAAGGAAAGACGCTTCTAAAAAGCCCCTTCGATCCATCACGTTTTGGCCTTGCTTTTTCCGCATACGATCCACCTGGGGGTCAGAAGAAGAGCGGCTCATTCTAGCTATCATTTGATTGAGTAGACGCGAAATTAAGGAAATCCAAAAAAGACCAGGCTATGTTTCTATCCTTTTTTTATGACCGAACTCCCCCCCCACTGAACCGGTTTTCTCTTTGTGAGTCTGTCCTTGTTTCCTAAAACTTGCAATCAAAAAGCAAGGCTGCGTAATAGGGCAACCTGAGGCAATCTTAAGTGCCGTTCAGGGATCTTATTTTGGAACACGAAGACAAAACAATCCTCAAAGTGAGCGGGCTCAAGGTCCAGTATGGATCCTTTGTGGCGGTCAAAGGAGCTAGTTTCAACATGCGTCAGGGAGCTTGCGGGCTCCTTGGGCGAAACGGAGCCGGAAAGAGTTCGATCATCCGTACCATCCTTGGGCTTGTCCCCCCCAAGGAGGGGAGCGTCCAGGTTTTGGGCTTGGATGCAAAAAAGGACGGCATCCTTGTCAGGGATCGAATTGGATACATGCCCGAGAAGGAAGCCATCTTTCCGGGACTCTCCGGTGTGGACGCCGTTTCTTACGCCGGGCGCTTATCCGGCCTGCCTCCCTTGGCTGCGAAGCAACGCGCCCATGAAGTGCTCTTCTTGGTAGGACTCTCGGAGGAACGCTACCGCCCCGTCAAGGGATATTCAGCGGGAATGAAACAAAGGATCAAACTGGCCCAAGCGCTGATCCATGACCCAGACCTTCTATTTTTGGACGAGCCAACAAACGGTTTGGACCCAGAGGGGCGCACCGAAATCCTGAACCTTCTCCGTAATCTTGTACAGAAAAACGGTAAATCCCTGCTCCTCTGCTCACACATCCTCCCAGATGTTGAAGGGCTTTGCGAGGAGGTCATCCTGATGGACGAGGGCTGCGTCCTACGTCAAGGTGCGATACATGACATGCTCTCCTCGCTTGGGAGCCTCTATCGACTCCGCTTCTATGGTGAAGATCCTTTTGAGGAATGGCTGAAAGATCAAAGTATGATTCAAAGAAAAGAGGAAACAGGGGAGCTTTTGATCCAGCTCCCACCGGAGCAAAGAGTCTCTGACCTTTTTGCCCAAGCTTCCCAATGCAACGCCCAAATTCGGCTTCTCGAACCCGAGAAAAAGAGCCTTCTCGATATTTTCTTGGAAGCAGTCCAAAGCAAAGAGCCTCTGAAGGAGAAGATTCGTGGGGCTCATTGATTTCGGCTATCGATCCTTCTCTGGTGAACGTACTGGAGTGGCCCTCCGCATCCGAGCCATCGTCAGTCAGCAAATCCGACGATTCTTTGGCAAGAAACTGACCCTTCTTTTTTACATTGGATGCCTCTTTCCCGCGATCATCGCCCTGGTCTTCGTCTACATCCGATTTGTCGTCATCGAGGGCCAAGGCGAACTCGCCGGCCTGCGTAACCTGCGAGGCCTAAGTCACCGAAACCCAAACACCCTCTTTGGGAGGAGCTTGGAAGAGATTTCCTTCTATTTCACCCCTTATCTAACTTATGCCATGCCCATCGCCGTGATGTTCAGCGCAATTGTAGGGGCATCAACAATCCCCAACGACCGCAACGATGGCGCTCTTGAACTCTACTTCACACGTGGAATACGACCCTTTCATTACTTTTTTGGCAAATGGATCGGCATCTTCTTTCTTCATCTTTGCCTCATCCTTATCCCCTATTTGTTGGTGTGGATCATCGGCGTCTTTCTCGCACCGGATTGGGGCTTCCTCCAAAATACAGCCCCCTTTATCCCAAGATTCATCCTTGCCCAAAGCCTTTTCTGTGGGGGACTCTCCTTTTTGGTGCTTGCCCAATCGGTTTCCACCTCATCCTCTCGTTTTTCAGTCATGCGCGTTGTGGGCGGCCTCTTTGTTTTTTGGGTCCTCGCTCGCATGCTCAGGCGCTTCTTCCATGAGAACAACTTCCTCGTTCTCTCTCCCTGGAATGTTCTCAAGCGCGTTGCCGAAGGGATTGCTGACGTTCAGGCATCTCACACCTTTGACCTCCAAGTCGCTATTATCGGCCTCTTCGTTCTCAGCCTTCTCGGAAGCCTCTGGATCTTCAAACACCTCAAAGCGACAAAGGCAGTAGGATGACAGCAACCCTTGCATACAGCCTCGTCAGCAAATGGTATGGCAATGTACTTGGGGTTTCTCAGATTGATCTCGAGATTGGTCCTGGAGTTCTCGGCCTCCTCGGAATCAATGGAGCCGGAAAATCGACCCTTATGAAAATGGCCGCAGGCCTACTGAAACCAAGCCTGGGAACCGTCCGTGTCCTTGGTGGAAACCCCCGAACCGAAACCAAAGTTCGCAAGCACATCGGATACTGCCCTGAGATAGACCGTTTCTACGAAAACATGCGAGTCGAATCCTGGATCCTTGGAATGGCCCGCTACTTTGGCTACCCAAAAAAGCAAGCACAGGAGCTGACAAGCCAGGTGCTGGAGCGGGTGGGCATGATCGAGAATCGCAAAAAGAAACTCTCCGAATGCTCCAAAGGCATGCGGCAGCGCACCAAACTCGCTCGGGCGATGCTGGGCCAACCCGGCCTTTATCTTTTGGATGAACCCCTTACCGGCCTTGATCCCTTAGCTCGCCATGACATTGTCCATCTGGTTCAAGAACTAGGTCGCCAAGGTAACACAGTGATTGTTTCGAGCCATGTCCTGGAGGAGGTCGAGCAAATGACAAATCAACTCGTCCTAATTCATCAAGGTCGGCTGATGGCCCGGGGGTCAATTTCCGAAATCCGTGATCAAATTCAAGATCAGCCACGCAAGATGGCCATCGGTTGCGAGCACCCAAGGCGCCTGGGGAAGGAGCTACTCAGCTTGCCTTCCGTTGAAGGAGTAGAAGTTTCGGATAAGGCCCTGAAAGTCCGCGTCCTGGAGGCTAGTGCCTTCTTCCAGGCTTTAACAAAACTAGCCGCTGAACCGGGGATGGGTGTTCAATCCCTTGTCCCGCTCGACGAGGGTCTCGACGCTGTTTTCGGATACTTGGTGAATCAATGATCGATTTTTTTCGCTCCACTTGGCTTGTCACCCTTCAAAGCCTGCGGATCTTAATCGGATCTAAAAAGAGCTACTTTTTTTTGGGCCTATCCCTCCTTTACGCCGTGGTCCTCTCCCTCATTGTCGCACGGTTCGGAGACCGTGAAGGCGTCGACGAA
>JALSSW010000062.1 GCA_026984035.1 Planctomycetota bacterium | reverse complement strand
AACTCCGAATGGCCGACCGTAATGGAATGCGCCCAAGCATGAGATCTGTGAGACCTGGTTCCGGGTTGAGCCCAAGCAGCCTTTCTACTGAGGGGAGCCTGAGGTCGAAATCCAGAATGATGGCGCTCTGGCCCTCAAGCTCGGCGAAGGCCAATCCAAGGTTCAAGAGGGTCGTAGATTTGCCCTCCTCCTTAATGGCGGAAGTGACCACAAGGCTCCGCGACAACCCCTCGGGATTGAGAAAGATCAGCTTGTTCCGCAGCGATCGGTATTGCTCGGCCCGAAACCCCGATGGGTTGTGAAACAAGACCAAATAGGGATCGACGACGCGGTCCAAAAGGACAAAGGTCTCCTCCCCATCCAACTCGAATGCGTCACCTTGGTCCGGTTTTCCCTTGATTCTTTCGCTCATGAATTCTCTCTTTGGTCCGCAAGCTACCTTCGGAAGAGAGGTAGATCAAACTCAAGCTTGTGGTTTCCCAGGAGGGGGTCCAAAGGGAACCACAGGGAACTCCCAGAGGGAAGGGGGTTTTGCAAAGCTAAGCGATTCCAACGCCCCAAAATACGCAAGGCTTGGATCCTTCCCACTTTTACTTGGTCGATTTGGGCCAGGCTGTCCCGAAAGAGGCTGCTCCTTCTCTTGATTCCGATCCCGAAGGCCTTCATCCCCGCTTCCCTCAGCTTAGGGTCTTGAACCCACGTAGCCAGCCATTGCGAGGCGGGCCTCCCAGAAGGTCCGCGCGGTAAAAGAAGGAGGCATTGTCCGAGAGCCTTTCCAAGAGCCTGGGACCAACCTTCCGTTTTCTGAAGTGGAGAAGATTGATACTGAAGAAGACGATCAAAGGCTTTTTGTAAATAGAGCTGTATTTCGCGAGTGGGTGGGGAAGGATGCCGAATTTCTCCGATTCCCAGATCCAACAAAACTCTTCCAACAGGACTGGCCTTCCCCGTTTTAAAGGCCTTCATGATTTCGGGGAGGGTGAGCCCCAAACCAGGCACTCCAAACGAGTCAAAGGCCGCAAGCAGTCCCAGGTCTCCTGCCTCCAAAGTCTTCCTATGGGAGAGTTGTTCCATAATGCGAAGGCTATGTTTTTTGCCGAGTTGGCTGAAATTACGACCCATGAGCCTCCCTCTCCGGAGATCTCCTCCGCAGACCCATGGCTCGAATCGAGGCATCTCTTTTTGCAAGGCCTCCGGATTTCGCTGGAAGAGAAGAAAGAGCCAAGCAGCGACCCTTCGGTTCCCTCCCTTCCCAAAGGGAACGCGGTTCTTACTAAAACATCGGGCAATACCCATTTTGGTCAACTCTTTTGAGAGCACCCCCTCCCCCCTTGCAAGGCAAAGCACAAGGGAAGTCTCTACTCGAGGAGGAAGGCCCGCGATAACGCTTCGGGACAGCTCCGCTTTAAGCCTGCCTGGTCGAACACCAGCCAAAATCGTGGCCCAGGCTTCATCGGTTACTTTGATTTGCTCAAGACCTTTTCCCAGCATAAGGGAACGTCGGAGAGCCAAGCCCAAATAAAAGGCTGCATCCCCCTGCGTTTGGGCAAATAAGCGGTACCAGCTGGAAACTTGTTGGGATAGATTTGGAATCTTCCCCCCCAAAGCAAAAGAAACCGCCCGGCAGAGTTGCACCGCATTGTTCAGGTCAGGGCGGTTCGGGGCAATCAACTTCAGATTGTCTTCCCAATTCGGGATTTGCAAGGAAGCGAGTTCGATGGCGGCCCGCACACGAACCTCTGTTCGCAGAGATGGTTGGATAAAGAGAAGGAAGGTTTTGGCAAAATATTCTGCGAGGGATGCGGGAGCATTGGCGCGTGCCAACAGGATCCCCCTGGGTACAGGCCGCACTTTCATCCCACGAGGTAGAGGGGACTCGGGAAGAAGATCTTCAAACCACCAACTCCCATCAGAAAACCAAGGTCGTTTTCGTGCCCAAGAAGTACCCAGGGCGAGTCCGGGTTCCACCCGAATTGGGAGTCTGTCCCCCGGGTTTTGAAGCCTTAATAAATCCACCACCCTTAGAAGATCTGGAACTCCATCCAGTAAAAGTGGATTTGCCGGTAGGGCCACGATTGCATCCGGGTCGGCCGGAAGGGGATACTGGCGTTTTCGAAACCAAGTTTCCAGGGCATGGAGAGCTTGGTCCGCCTTCCACCCTTTAAGGGGACCCTCGGGAGACCTTTTTGCGGATAGGGCCAAGTGGAAAAGCAACTTCTCATCCTTCTTCTGGAGAGAGAAGGCCTCCTTCTGAAGACAGTGAGGGAGAAGAAGCGCTCCAAAAAAGAATGGAGAAAGAAGAAATTGCATCACTTCCTAAGCTCTCTTCCTTCGAGAATGATTTTAGAGATGGCAATCCCCCCCGCAGCTTGAATCAGAAGTTTCAGGGTTTTGTCTCGTGTTTGCGTTTGGAATGTCCCGAGAAGGACGCCGTCAAGGAAAACCTCAAAACGAAACTTTCGGTTCGAGATAGGCGACTTCCTGATCTCAAGTTTATAGCTAAGACCAGGGACAAAATACCAGCTCCCCTTTCCAGCTTTGGTTCCCCCGGCAGCATATCGAAGCCCATCCACCAATCCTTCACCCGTTTTTAAAACACCAAAGCTCCCCGTTTGTCCTGGTGCTTGGGCCAGAAAAAAGCGCATTCTGCCCAGGCCCACCCGAAACCCGCCCAAGGCTCTTTCTCTCGGAATCTGAAAGTGAAGGAGGAATCGCAGGCTTTGCCTCGGGTCGAGAAAAGGAAAATCCAGATGAAGGGGTTTGCCTTCGCGGAAATCCCCATGGGTTTCAGGGGCTGGGCTTTGGAGACCGAGAGGCCCCCGGGACCAGGCATCCAGTTCGCCGCGAAGTTCTACAGGTGAAGAAAAATCCATGGAAACCCGGAGATTCCCCGCTCCGATAGCTTGAACCTTTGTCAAATCTCGGAGGGGTTCCCGAAGCATCTTTGTCAGAAAAAAAAGGTGTTTCCTCCGATTCCATTGCTCCTGAAGTGTTTGGAGAAGGGGGCCAACCTTTTTGTCCCGGGGGAGAGAAGGGAAGACCTCGGGCAAAAGCTTCAGAAGCCCGGAGGCTTGATCCCAGCGGCCTTGTTTCAGGGCATCCCGGGTGGCCCCCAACCAGCCAGCCCATTTTTTTTGCTGATCCACGAGAAGAGCCCTTTCAAATACCTTGCGACGTTGGGAGAGTTTGAGAAAGAGACTGGGATCCCTCTTGGATTTACCCAGATATTTCAAGGCAACCTGGTCTCGGCCCAGAAAAAAGAGAAGTAAGCCTAATTCCTCATCCCTCCGAATTCCTTGGAGAACATCCCCTTGCTCCATCCTTCCCACAAGAAAGGAAGTCTCCAGGCGGCCGAGAGGAATCGATCTCAGCTGGCCCTTCCGGTCTTTGCAACTCAGGGTCAATCCCTCACGGGAGACGGCTGTCCCCAAAAAACTCTCCGTCGGGTTGAGCAAGAGAAAGGTTGTTCTCCTTCCCTCCTGAATCAAACTGTCCAAGACACCTTCTCCAGCCTCACGTGCGAGGAGCAGATCCTCTGCCAGGGATCGAGAGCGTTCCCGCAAATCGCCTGAAAGAAAGTTTGTGCGCAAGAGAAGCTGCTCCGCTTCCTGAAATCCTTTCCCTTCTAAGCAAAGATGGAGAACTCCGTCCAACAGGGGCTCGAAGATTTTTTGCTCTTGTTGAAGGAGAGCCAGGTGGACCTGGGAATCTAAGGTAATGAAAGCTTGTCGCTCTTCTAAGGAAGGGTCGGGGAGATTGGGTGGAAGGTCCTTCCAGACGGTTTCCTTCCTTTCAAGAAAGGTCTGCAATGTCTGAAGCGCAAGAAAGGCTTCACGTGCCTGCCCCTGTTTCAGCAGGGTTGTTACGCGCTGCCGAAAGCCTTTTGCCCGAGCTTTCCAGGGGAGAAGTTTTGCTGCGGCTCGATGTTCCAACTGTTGAACTAGGTTCAAAAGCTCGGACTCAAAGGAGTCCAAAGATCCTTCAAACCCCTTTGGTAAAGGGAGGATGCGTTTGATATCGGGATCGAAGCGTTCGGGGTGTTTCCGCCAGATCTGAAGCTGGCGGATGGCCTTCCCCCATTCCCCATTCCTCTCAAGGGATTGAATCCGAGCTAGGCCTGAGGACTCAAATCGGTCCTGGAGGTGCCGCAGCGTTTCCTGAACCACATGCCTCACCTCGCGCCCAAGAAGATTTTCCTCCCTCTCCATCCAAATTTTAAAATGCTCCCGTGGCCCCCCACTTTTTTCTCCTTTCCTTGAAACAGAATATGGAAGATCCCGAGGCAGGAGTTCGAATTCCCGAAAAAACAAATCCTCCACTTCGTTGGGCAAATAGCCAGGCTTCCATTGAGAGAGACTGTTCCGGCGAAGCCAGCCTTCAAATGCTTTGACGCCCAGCTGCTTTCGGAAGAAATCCAAAATCCTTGAATCCAAGTTCTGGTACTCCCGCTCTCGGAGAAGTATAAAAGCTTCTTTTTCCTCCTGATCTCGAGGTTCAAAGGTCTCCAGAAGAGCAAGTCGCTTACGGGGGGCTTGAATTTCCCGAAGAACCTTTTCGAGATGAGGGATCCCGACAATACTTTCTCTTTGTTGATCCTTTGGATTCGGCCAAAAAGACCAGAGTGTTAGCCAACCGGCAATGGTGAGAACCGTAATCGCCAAAGCGAGTCGGTGACGGTGAAAAAATGTGGGTGGGCGCTCCGCCTTCTCAATGGCACGGAGGTTGACTCCCGGAGCTTTTCCCCTCGAGACCTGTTCCAGATCTCGGAGTAGCTGAGCTGCACTACCGTAACGTTGTTCCGGCTTGCGCATCAATAGCTTGCGCAACACAAGGTCCAAGCCTGGGTCCAAGCCCGGATTCAAGACAGAGGCAGGCGGGATTCGTTCGTGAAGAACCGCATGGATCAGCTTGCCCACCGTTTCCGCCTGAAAAGGAGGCTGCCCTGTTGCCATGTGGTAGAGAGTTGCGCCAAGGGAATAGAGATCACTGCGTTCATCCACCGAGGCTGGATCCCGAGCCTGCTCCGGACTCATATATTGGGGAGTTCCAATCGTTGCGCCGTCCCTGGTCAAACTTGGATCTTCCCCTCCCTTGGCAAGCCCCAAATCTGTCAACCATACATGCCCCTTATCATCGATAAGGATATTTCCAGGTTTGATGTCACGATGGACTACGCCCAGTTCGTGAATGCATTGAAGGGCGCCCGCACACTGTATGCCCACATCCAAGACCTGTTCCATGGGAAAGCGCCCCCAAATCCCTAACAGTTCCTTTAGGGATTTGGCATCCACAAATTCCATGGCCAAAAAGTGATAGCCCTGCTCCTCCCCGAACTCGATCCCCTTAACAAGAGCATGGTGGTCCAGGCGAATAGAGATTTCCGCCTCCCGTTTGAGGCGCTCGACATAACGGCGGTTGCGAGAGAGAGAGGGCCGAAGAACCTTAAGCGCCACGATTTTTCCGTCGGATTTCCGTTTGGCCCGAAAAACGGTCCCCATCCCCCCAGAACCCAAGCGATCAAGGATCTCGTAATTGGGGAAAGGTTGGACAAATCGTGTTGGCTTCGACATTTACCTTGAAATCGATTCTTATGGTTTTTGGGCTCGGCCTCGATTGTATCAGGACGAAGAAGAAATCCCCGCGATTCCTCCGCTCGGTCTGCCCCGCTATCGTTTGAACCTATGAGTAACGAACAAGCCCTCCGCCTCGGGATCGTGGGCCCCCGCCGTGTCCGTCAAGGCCTCGGCCCCTATTTCGCTCTTCATGCCGAATCCTTGGGAGCCATCCTTGTTGGAACAGCCTCCAGCTCCCCCCAAAGCGCCCGTGCCGCCGCAAAAGAACTTAAAGCCCGTCTGGGACACCCTATTTCCGCCCATGTGGGGGCTGAAAGCCTCTGTGCCTCCGAGGCCTTGGATGCCCTGATCATTGCATCTCCTCAAAAGTTCCACGAAGAGGCTCTCCATGCTGCCCTCTCCCGCAGCATTCCCTGCCTCGTCGAAAAACCCCTCCTCTGGGAAGGCCCTGGCACAGCCGCCCGGGTCGCAGCCCTAACAAAGGCCTTTCAAAACAAGGCTGTCCCCCTTTGGGTCCACTGCCAGTGGCCAGAGACCCTGCCTGCCTATTACCAGCTCTTCCCTGGACGTTCGGAAACCCTGCCCCAGCGAGAATTCCGAATGCGCCTCTCCCCTACAAGTTTTGGCCTGGGCATGCTTCCTGACTCCTTGCCTCACCTCCTGAGCCTTTGCCAAGCCCTCCTTCCAGGGGAAACCTGCCATGTTTCCGAGCCCAAACTTTCTTTCGAAGGAGAGGGGGCTCTCAAGCTCTCCTTTCATTTCCATGGATCCTCGGCCTCCTGGCCCTGCCTTTTCGAATTGAGGCCTGTCCCCGATCCCCCTCGCCCCGCGGGCTATGGATGGGATGGAGATTTTGCGACCCGAGAGATCGAGCTTCCCGCCTACAAACAATATTTTTCCTCCGGAAAGAAGCGTGTCTTCGTCCCCGATCCCCTGCTTTCCCTCCTCAAAGCCTTCTTCGACTCGATTCAGAAGCCAAAGCTTGGCAAGATACTCCCCGACCCGACGAACCGGGCAAAGATGATGGAGACCTTGATTTTGGCCGCGTCCAAAACCTGGCAAAAGGAAACACAATGAAAACTGAATCCCAGGGGACTCCTGGAACCAACAAACCGAGGGTTGCAGCAACCCACGATTTCACCGCCAAACTTCGACAGCCTTCTCTGTTCCCGACGGTGGAATCCTATGTGGATTGGCAGAAGTCTCTCCGCAAGGCCAAGGCCCAAGGGACCACCTTGCCCCCGATGCCCGGCCACGCTCCCATCTCCATCAACCTGGACCTCACCACCGCATGCAATTACCGCTGTGATCACTGCATTGACTGGGATGTTCTCAACAGCCCGATCAAATATGATTTCCAAGGCCTCCTGAACTCCCTCGGCACCCTTGCCGACAAGGGGCTCAAATCCGTGATTTTGATTGGTGGCGGTGAACCCACCCTTCACCCAGGTTTTCAAGAATGCGTGGCTTTCCTCAAAGAGCGGGGCCTCCAAGTTTCGGTTGTCACCAACGGAAGCCGGAACGACAAAATCTATGAGATCATCGACCTCCTAGATGACAAAGACTGGATCCGGCTCAGCCTGGATTCGGGCAGTAACGAGACTTTCAGCGCCATGCACAAACCTGTCCGGGCCGACCTCAGTCTCGACGAGATCTGCTCCTGGATCCCCAAGTTGCGGGAGAAAAACCCCAAGCCCCTGATCGGCTACTCCTACATTATTGTGTGGGAAGGTGCCGAACGGGAGGAAGGCGTCAAGATTGTCGAAAACATCGACGAGATTTATCTGGCCACTCAACGAGCCAAAGAGGCAGGGTTTTCCTATATCTCCCTGAAACCCTTCCTGACCCGCCAAGAGAACGGGTCCGAAGTGATGGACCCTCAGGCCGCTGCTCACCTGGAGTCTTGCATTCAACGCATCCGCGAGCAAGTCGATAAGGCCCGCGAACTCCAGACAGAAAACTTCCGGGTCGTCGAGAGCATCAATCTCCTTGTCCTCGAGAAAGGCAATTGGAAGGATTTCACCAAACAGCCAAAGGTCTGTCATATGCAAGCCCTCCGCCAGGTCCTCAGCCCCATGGGTCTTTATAACTGCCCAGCACACAGGGGTGTTCCCAAAGCCAAAATCGCCGGCTCAGATGCGTTCCGGGGAGAGCAAGGGTTCGGTCGTAGTATGGACCAGACCGCGGAAATCCTCGAGCGCTTCGATGCCTCCAAGGAATGCAGTGAAGTCACCTGTCTCTACCATGACGTCAATTGGTGGATCGAAAACGCAATCGAAGGACGCCTTGACCTAAGCGAAGACGGCCCCGGCGAAGAGAAACGTGACTGGTTCCTTTAAGCTCCCCACGGGCCCCAGGCTCAAAACCTTGCATGTCCTCGAAGACCGGGCCGATCAACAAGGCCCCAAGGAGGGGTTCTTGAGGCTTTCCCGCCTCATTGTGCAAAACCTCTACGAGGACGGCAGCAGCTCCAAGCCCTACCCCTGTGACCTGGTTTCCAGGCGAGGGACGGACGCAGTGACCATCGCTCTCTACCAACGGCTCCCCGGCGGCAAGGTCCGCATCGGCCTTCGAGCCAACCTTCGGCCCCCGGTTTGGCTGCGGCGTCACAAGACCTCCCTCCTCTTTCCCGATCCTGAGCCCTGCGATCTCTGCTATGAGACCGTCGCCGGCATTCTCGAACCCGAGGACCAAGGCAAGGGCATTGATCAAGCCCTCCGACACCGCGCCCGTGCCGAGTGCCTGGAAGAAGTCGGTCTCGATGTTTCCACCGACTCCTTCGAACCCCTTGGTCCCCCTTCCTTTCCCTCCCCCGGCATCACCGATGAAAAGGTGTTTTTTCTCGCCGCCGAAGTCGATTTCACCAAGGCTCAACCCCCCAAAGGCGATGGTTCCACCATGGAAGAAGTCGGCGGCCTCGTTCTTTTGGATCTCGAGAGCTTCCTCCAGGGCAAGGCTCCCACTGACATGAAAACAGACCTCGCTCTTCGAAGACTCGCCCAAAAACTCCAAGGCTGAAGGCGATTCCGGCTACACCTCCCGCATCTCCCGTTTAGCGATCTTCTTCTTTTCGGCCTGACGCTTGTCTCCCTTGGTCTTCCCCTTGGCCAGGCCGATTTCCATTTTGATGAGGTTGCGATCATTGAGGTAAATACGGAGGGGAATCAGGGTCAAACCCTTCTCGCGCACCTTGGCGTGGAGCTTTCGGATTTGGGGCTTTCGGAGGAGGAGTTTGCGCGTGCGAGTCGGTTTGTGATTAAAACTGCGGGCCTGGGGGTATTCATCGATATGCCCCTTCACCCAAAAAGCTTCTCCCTCCTCAATCTTGATATAGGACTCCTGGAGGGAGCCCTTGTGGTCCCGGAGAGATTTGACTTCGGAGCCACGGAGAACTAAACCGACCTCGAAGGTCTCCAAGATCTCAAAGTCATGGCGCGCCTTCTTGTTTTGCACCAGTAGCTTTTGGCCCGGAGTCTGTTTCTTGTGTTTCTTGACCTTCCCCATGTCTCGGAGCCTAGCCCCAAAGCAGGGCTAGGAAAACAAAATCCAAAGCCTTGAAAGAGGGGGACCTGGTCCCCACAATGCCCGGCCTGTCAAATCGAACTACGGATGCGGAAGTGGCGGAATTGGCAGACGCGCAAGATTCAGGTTCTTGTGCCCGTTTAGGGCGTGGAGGTTCAAGTCCTCTCTTCCGCACCAGCTTTTCTCCTCGATCCTTTGAGCGACCCCGACAGATCCCCCGCGAAGGCCGGAGAGTTCCCCCCGCTCCGTATCGGCACCTTGGTCCTGGAGGTTCCAGTTGTGCTGGCGCCCATGGCCGGAGTCACCAACCCCCCCTACCGGGCCCTCTGTCGATCCTTCGGAGCGGGTCTCTATGTGAGCGAAATGATCTCCGCCCGCGGAGTCCTTGAGAACAACCAGAAGACCCTTCATTTAGCCTCTTTTTTTCCTGAAGAACGCCCCAAATCTCTCCAACTCTTTGCCAAAGATCCCCAGGTCCTGGAGAAGGCCGCCCGGGTCCTCGAAGGCCAGGGCATCGAGCACCTCGACCTCAACCTAGGCTGTCCCGTTCGCAAGTTGACCGCCAGCGGAGGAGGCTCCGCCCTCCCCTACAAACAGGGTCGCCTGAGACGCCTCCTCGCTGCTTTCCGCCGGGGAGCCCCAAACATCCCCCTAACCATCAAATGCCGCCTCGGCATCGACGAGGAACACATGACCTGGAAAGAAACCGGCCATATCGCCCAAGAGGAGGGGATGGACGCGATCGCGGTCCATGGGAGGACGGCCGCCCAGCTCTACGATGGAGAGGCTGACTGGGAACCCATCGCCGAACTCAGCGCCACCCTCAAAATCCCCGTCCTGGGAAATGGGGATCTCTTTGAGGCGAGCGATGCCCTGTTCCGTATGCGACAGACCGGTTGCGCCGGGGTCGTCATCGGGCGGGGCTGCCTGGGACGTCCCTGGCTTTTCCGTGAACTGGAGGAACTCTTCCGGGGACAGCCCAGCTCCCCACCCCCCAACTTTGGAGAGATCAAGCTGATTCTCCGGCGGCATGGGGAACTCCTCCTTCGCTTTTTCGGCCCTGAGTTGGGGGCCAGGCATCTTCGTAAGTTTGCGTCCTGGTACACAAAAGGATTTCCTGGAACCAGCCGCATCAGAGATCGGTTGGTACGCATCCGAAGCCTGGACGAATGCCTGGCTCTGATGGATGAAATCCCGGATGACAGCCCCTTTCCCCAAAAAGCTGTCCGAGCTAAGCGCTGCAAAAAAGGAGGCAGACAAAAGGTCGCCCTTCCCCCAGGCTGGCTCGATTCGCCCGTGTAAAAGGTTTTGAATCAAAGAACGGGAGTCAAAGGGGAAAAAAGATTCGAGAAAATCCGGCCCCCTCTTCCTTCCTTTGAATATTACTTCACAATGCTTGCACTCATTTTTTCCGTTTCAATTGCTTTCAAGGAGTTTTGATGCTTAAAACCACTCGTTTCATTCTGGCGGCGGCCCTGGTCGGCGCCTTTTACAGCAGCCCGCTCTCAGCCCAAAAACAGGAGACCAAAGCTGATTGCGTGGACTGCGGTTCGGGATGCACATCTCCCGATTGCGCGCAAAAATGCGCGGAGGGCCAAAAAACTGCATCTCAAACAATGGCGAAGCAAAACAGCGCCAAGATCAAAGCCGTATCCATCCAAGCTGCATCAGCCAAGAAGGCAAAGGCCGCAAAGATTCTCCCCATCTCAATCCAGGGAATGACTTGCAAAGCCTGCGTTGCAAAGGTCACCAAGGCCCTCAAGGCCGCCGGGGCTGAAAACGTCAACGTTTGCCTCAAGAGCGGTCTCGCCTCCGTGGTTCCCCAGAAGGGCAGCAAGGCAGCAGACCTGGTCAAGGCTGTTTCCGCCGCCGGATTCAAGGCTAAGCGGGTACCCGTCACAGCATACGCCCTCTCCGTCAAGGGGATGACCTGTGGCGCCTGCGCTTCCAAAGTGGAAAAAGCCCTGAGCGCCTTTCCTGCGGCCTACAAGGTCAAAGTCGACCTCAAGAAGGGACGCGCAGTGGTCATGGGTCCCAAGGGATACCTGAAACCCGAAACGCTCACCAAGGCAGTAAACGCTCTCAAATTTAAGGCCAGCCCCCTTCCCACCACCATGCACTGCTTGGACCTCAATGCTCTGGGCAACCCAAAGGACCTGGCCTCGCAACTGAAGGCCATGGAAGGTGTGATCACTGCCAAGGTCTTTGCAAAAATGAAGCACGCCTGCGTCCTGACCATCGACGACAAGGCAACGAATGCCGCCTTCACAAAAACCTTCGGAAAGGCCGTCCGCCCCGCCTGCAACGCCAAAAGCGCAAAATCTGCCTGCAGCGCGAAATCCGCTAAAAGCTCTTGTGGTGACTGCCCATCCGGCAAAAGTGAATGCCTTGATTGCGACAAAGGCACCAAGGTCAAAGGCTCCTGCAACAACAAGAATTAAAGCAAGAGTGAAAAGGACCCTTTGTAAACCTTCGAGAGGGGGGCCTCAAACCGTGGCCCTCCTCCTCGGGTGTTTCCTCTCGGGTCTTCCCTGCCTCCCTGCCCAGGTTCCCGGTAGGCGGCACTTCGGCACCCACGCCTATGTCGAATACGTCGAAGGCAATCTTCCCATTATCCTCGCCGCCCCCCACGGCGGACGGCGCATCCCGGCCACCATTCCCCGGCGGACCTTCGGTGTCCTCACTAGGGACCGCCGCACCCAGCCCCTCGCTCGGCAGATTGCTCGAGAACTCCTCCTCCTCACCGGTCGCCGTCCTCATCTGATTCTTTCCCATCTCGACCGTTCCCGTCTCGACCCCAACCGCGAGATCAAGGAAGCCGCCCAGGGCAACAAGGAAGCGGAGCAGGCTTGGCGCGAGTTCCATGCCTACATCACACAAGCCAAGGCCACAGTTACCCGGCAATGGAAACGCGGACTTTTCCTCGATATTCATGGGCACGGCCACAGCATCCAGCGGGTGGAACTTGGCTATCTCCTCTCCTCCCAAGATCTGCAAAAATCCGACAGCAGTTTGAGAAAGACATCCTACCGGGACCGTTCTTCCATCCGCAGCCTCGCCTCCCTTCCCGGCAAAGATTTTCCTTCACTGCTTCGCGGCAAGGATTCTCTCGGCGGTCTCCTTCAAGCCCTTTCCATCCGAGGGGTTCCCTCGCCAGGGGATCCCAACCCAGGCTCCAACCCCTATTTCCGAGGTGGCTATGACACAAGGCGCCACGGCTCCCGCGATGGAGGAAGCATCGATGCCATCCAACTGGAGCATCCCTGGTCCCTCCGCAAAACAAAAGATACGCGAAATCCCTATGCCAAAAAACTCGCCAAAGTTCTCCTAAGCTTCATGGCCAGACACTACGGCTTGAAGCTAAGCGGAGGCAGCCGTGTCCATCTCGTATCGGATGGATTCCTTCTCCCTGAAACTGGGGGAAAGAGAACTGTCCGGCTGGTTCGCGCAAAGAAGGCGAAGACCCCACTGAGTCTCCGCCTTCTTGTCGGAGGCAGCGCAAGCCCGGGGAAGGACTTCAATCTTCCTCCAAGCACTCTCACGATCCCTGCAGGAAAAACCGAAGTCTCCTTTGTTCTTCAAGCCAAACAGGACGGTCAAAGAGAAGGTCCCGAGACCATTGTCCTGAGTCTTGGAGGAGGCCCTGAAATCATCGGATCCAATCGCCTCGAGCTGCGAATCCAGGACGAGGACAAGGCTCCAAGCCCCTTGGCCCTCTGGTCTTTTGAACGAAGCCAACCCGGGCCTCTCATTTTGGATCATGGGGCTGGCCATCACGATCTGAGCCTCTTCCCCAAGACCACTCCACCTTCTTTGGTGGGGGGCGCGCCCATGGGCCAGGGGCTCCTTTTAAATGGAAGGACCCAATTCGGTCGTGTCAGTCTCCCCTCTCCAGGCACGAGCTTTCATCTCCGCATACACTTTTTCCTTTTCAAACCGCCCTCAGGCCAAGTCTTTCTTTTCTCATGGGCAGTCCCCGGAAAACCGAACAGTCTCGCCATCAGCATCCTCCCGAAGACTGGTTTTTTGCGATGCAACCTGCGGTTTTCCAACAACGAAGTCGCCTCCGATGCCCTCGATGTCGAAACAGGACTGGCTGACGGAAAATGGCACCGCCTGGATCTCCAGAGCGACGGAGGCAGGCTGGTTCGAGTCTGGGTCGATCGGCAGCTCGAGCGGAGCATGGTCCTCGGAGGAGACAGCTTCAGCCCAAAAGGTGCTCTTTACCTGGGAAGCGCCAGCGATCTTCGGCCAGGAGGCTTTTTCCCCGGAATCTTGGATGAGATCCTCTTAGGCTCACCTCTTCCGAACGCAGCGATTCAGCTCTGGTCCCCCGAAACTCATGCCGCTCCCTTCGGCCAAGCTTGCCTCGCTTCCCTCCCATCCCCCCTCCTACGGCCCCTCGCTCTTCCCAGATCTTCGAGCCCCTTTGTGCTCGAGTTGCAAAACAGCCCATCCAATCTTCTGAGCCTCTTATTCCTCGGGTTTTCCCGCTCTTCCTGGAATGGGGTTCCCCTTCCCATCGACCTCAGTTCTCTTGGGTTTTCTACTTGCAAACTCCAGGTCGCGGGGCATGTCATCATCCCCATCAAGATCTCCGCACAAGGCAACACCAGGATTCCCCTCTTCCTTCCCGGAGGACCTCAAACCCTGGGTGCCCGTTTCTTTGCGCAAAGCCTCCTCCTGCTCCCCAAGGGGCCTGGCTTTTCCCTGGGAACAAGCAACAGTCTTGCTTTTCGGGTGGGGTATTAAACCTGCTTACTCTTCGTCCCCTCCCTCGACTTCAGGTTCCTTTGCAGGCTGGCTGGAAGGCGGGATGGATGCGTCGTCTCTCTTCGAAACCTCCTCAGGCTCCTGCGAGGACTCGCCGCCTTCGGGGATCAAATGCACATCCCGCTGCGGGAACGGGATCTCGATCCCCGCGCGGTTAAAAGCCGCATAGATTGCAAAATGAAGGTCACTGAAGGTCCCCCGTTTGTATCCAAGGTCCGTCCAATAGACGACCGCGAAGTCAATCGAAGAGTCCCCGAAATTCGTGGCAAAGACGGCGGGCTCGGGTTTTTTATAAACTCTCCCATGTCCTTTGACCGTCTCCAGTAGAAGTTCCCGTGCCTTCTTGAGATCCGTCCCGTATGCCACTCCGATGTTGATCGTACTGCGCATATCACGGTCGGTTCCCGTCCAGTTGGTAATGGGTTGGCTGATGAAGTCCTTATTGGGAACGATGACATCGATGTTGTCAAACGAAGTCACCGTTGTCGATCGGATGGTGATCTTTTTGACTTCTCCAAGGGTGTCCCCCACCTTGACAATGTCCCCCACCCGGAGGGGCCGCTCGAAGAGAAGGATCAGGCCGCTGAAGAAGTTACTGACAATGTCCTGGAGTCCAAAACCGATGCCGACACCAAGGGCGGCGAGGGTCCATTGAAGCTGGGAGAGACCCACTCGAATCCAATCGAAGGAAAAGAGAAGTCCGAGAACGAAAACAACATAGGTTGCCACGGTTCCCAAGGTGTAGCGGAGGCCTCGGTCGATGGCTGCGTTTCCTTTGAGCAAGGCATCTACGGTGGGACGCATGCGTCTTGCCACGGCAATCGTCAGGTAGAGGAAGAGCAAAAAGAGCAGAAGATCTCCGCTCTGCACGATCCCCCGTGGATCGGCGCTTTGTCCCCAAAGGGGGCGATGGAGCCAGTAATTCCAATCCCCCATGTCCATTCCCACGACCAAGGAAAAGACAGCAAGTCCTCCCAAAAAGGTCACAAGGATCTCAACAATTTGAAGGTAGTCTCCGAAGAGCTTGGCTCCAGGGCCGTTTTTTTCCGGGTTGAGGAAACGGAAGCGAATCTCCTCCCGGAAGAAACGATGTACCAGGACTCCTGCGCTGACCGCTCCAAACACTCCCAACACCGAGAGTCCCAGGAGACTTGCGAGGCCGAAGTACTGCAAAACCCAACAGAGCAAGGCCAGCCCCAACACGATCCGCGCAGGCCAGAGAAGAAACTGGATAAAGCGCCGCAAAAAGGCGAGCCCTCCACTCTCGGCAACAGGGAAAATCGAAAGGAGCAGGTGCTTCCTAAGGAGAAAGAATAAAAAGACCAGAAGAAGCCCCCCTTGACTGATGGCTGTTAAAGGCCCTTGCAATGCCTGTCCGTCCAACTCTCCCAAGAGCGCAGGGGACAACCTCCCCAAGTGCCCTAAGAGCCACAACAAAAAGGCGAGAGCAGAAAACCTCCAGCAGGCTTTGGCCTTTTGGTCATCAAGGGGGAGCAAGCGAAGGCGCCAATTTCCGGGCCGCAGGGCAACTTTGGTGCTCGCCCACCAAAGAGCCCCGTAGATCAAAAGATCCCCCAATTCCGCGGCCAAAGTTCTCCGGCCCGGAAGAATGGAGCTTTGTTGACTGAACAAGACGAAGGCAAAACCCACCCCCAATGGGAAGGCCGTAAAACGGACCATCCCCAAGAGGGCCAAGACATAATCTTCACGACGCGGAATATCCTGATCCCCATCAAAGTGAGCGAGGATTTTCTTGGCGCTGCGCCAACCGAGAAGGGCAAGCAAAAAACCCAAGAGGGGGAGCAGCCAAAAGAAAACGCGGTGAGAAGTTGAGATCTCCATGGCCCCGAAACCCCAAAGTTCCGCAGGCAAGGAAACGAGTTTGTCGAGAACCCCGAAACCTTCACGGAAAACGCGCCTGATTCCCCTCCAGAGCTTGGGAAAGGAGAGGCGGTCGGGGTCACGTAAAAACAAGCTCCGTTGGTTCAACTCCTTGAGACCCTCTTCGAGAAGGGCCTTTTGTTTTTCGAGAAGCCGCAAAGGTTCAAAGCTGAGAAATAAAAGCCGTTCCGTCTCGAGAACATGCCCACGGACCTTTTCCAGCTCGAGACGAACCCAAAGCTTGATGGCCTTTTGGACTTCGCTTGGGAGGGGCTTGTTCGCATTGCCCCATGCATCCTGCACCTCGGAGTTCAGCCGGGTCTCCACAAGAGTTTCTTCACGAGCAGCCTCAGCCAACTGGGTTTTGAGTTTAGCAATACGGGCAGGAAGCCGGCTCCAACGGGGATCTTCGAGAGCCTTAGCCAGGTGGTCTTTGATCCTCTTGCGGTATTTGTAAATCGTAAAGTAAAGAACTTCCGGAGACTCCTGCACCGCCTCTTCAGTCTTTTTTCGCGCCTCGTCCACCAAGGCTTGATCCTTGGCCAAAAAGGCTTCCAGAACCTTTTTGTCACCCTGTAATTGAAGCTGTCTTTGGCGGAGGAGGACGATTCTGTCAATCGCACGAGCCACCCTTCGCCTGGCTCTTTGGAAGACCTTGGTCAAGGCCTCCCTCTGTCGGGGTTTCATTTCTGAAGACAGCTTGGAAAAATCGGGAGGAGGGGGAAGGAGTTTTTGGCCCACCCGGTCCAAAGCCTCCTGGGTTTTAAGAAGAGCTTCTTGGAGGGGATGCAGCCGTTTCTCCTCGAGTTCCTTTAAGAAGCTCTCCCATGTTTTGATCGCCTCTTGAAGGGCTTCGCTGTATTCAGACTTTTTCAATCGCTCTCGTTCGATTTGTTTTCTGGCGAGAAGCAAGGCCTTTTGAAGCCAAGGTTTTTCCGCATCCTCCGGTCTTTTTTTCAGCGCTGCCTGTTGGTCTTCAAGCTCCTTCATCTCCTTGGAAAGGACC
>JALSSW010000061.1 GCA_026984035.1 Planctomycetota bacterium | reverse complement strand
GCGAGGTCTTCCCCAATGCGCGTCCGAACCTCCACGGTGTGGTCTTCAAGATCCCAACCGGTAGCCAAAGAAGAATCCAAGACCTCCTTTGGGATTGTGATTCTCCAGCGAGCTGTGTTTTTCTCAATCGCGCCCGAACTCGCCAAGGTCGTAGAAAAATCATTGGATGACTCGGTGGAACAAGGAATATAGTCCAAACCATAGAGACGATGGCTTGCGTAAAGTCCCTTGTCATCCGGGATGGTCCCAAACTGCGGCGTAACCGATGGAGTGTTGTAGAGTTTAATGAGAGTGTATTTCTCTCCCCCCGACGCTGTGTTATCCACAAAACTGACCTGATAGTACATCTCCAAAGGCCGAATGCCCGAAGGGCTCGTAGGAGCATCTGCAAAAGGTTTGTAGGTAAGATCCCCATCTCCCGTATCCACGCCCCCCGCGAGACGCTGGATTTGAAGAGTACTTGGACCCGTTCCTCCTCCATTGACATTGCCTGTTAAATCCACCCCCATCACCTGGAGAGTAATGGGCTCACCTTGGGTAAAAGAGTCTCCAGGGTTGTTCGGATCCGTTCGATATGCGTACACCCGAAAATGGAGATTCTCACTCGTCCCCACAGTAGACCCACGGACATGGCGCAACTTCTCGGGGTGAGTGACGACTCGAAGACCCGGCATGGTGAGAGGAGACTTGGCCGGATCTGAATAGTTTCTCAGTGCAGGCATGGGAAGGAGTTCGCCATGCAGATTGATCAAGATCGAATTTTTGAACTTGTCAGGATTACTGGCCATGTCCTCCAAAAGAAGCCGCCAAGTTGGCGTCAGGGGATCTTCGAGCCCTTTCGTGACGCGATCATCAAAAAGCTTCCTTTCATCCGGCAAACGCATGGCCTGGTTAAACCGGTCTGCCAATGCATAGGGGAGAGGATTGTCCGAAGCGTCATACCCATTTTTGAGGGTTCCATCTAGGAGGATGCGAGCCCCGATTGCGTCTGGCACATAGTAGTAGTTACTGGCGGAACCGCTTGGCATTTTCCCTGGATAGAAATACGTGTTGGGAATCGGGTGAACGGAATCCTCAACCTCATTGACATAGGGGGTATAAAGCTGGTTGCGGCCATAGGCTGCCTTGGTGATCCAATGTGTCCTAAACTTGACTCCGGGATTTCTTGCCTCGAGATCCGTAATGGTCGACTCGACGAAAGGCCGGATCGCATCCATAAAAACCCACCAACCCGGGACGTTCTCAAGGGCAAGGAGATAGATGTCATAAACCTGGCTCGGAGGATAAGCGTCTCCAACCGAGTTGACCACGCCGGCAAGGTCCGCCATCGTCACGTACTTCCCGTTTCCTCGGGACTTATAGATCCTAACCGTTACATAGCGGACGTTCCGATTGTTGAGTCCCGCGAAGGGTTTCACAGTGATCCTTCGTGCCCAAACCCACGCACCATTCCTTTGAAAATTGCCTGAAAGAGGATGGTCAGGAAGAATTGGTACGCCGGACTTCTTTGCAATCGACAGAATGGGATTATAGGAAGTCCCATCGTCCAAAGCATCCAAGCTATCAGCTGCCTTATCCTCGGAAGCATTCACATAAGTTTGGAGCTCCGCAAGAATGGCGGTGGCCTTGGAAAAGGCGAAGACCTTCTCTTTCTGCGTGCTATTGCGCCGGTAGACACCGGTGAGATGCTGAATCATCGCAAAAGAAAGAACAGCGAGAATGACCACGGCAAAGGCTAACTCAATAAAGGTGAACCCCTGTTCCCGATTCAGGCCGCTCATAGAATGATGCCTTGGTCCCTTGCTTTGGATTTTTTTCATGATCTCCCCCTCCCTCAATTTTTGAGGCTCCCCTTCAGCATGGATTTTCGAATGGCCTTACTCATCCGGTACTGGCCGACTTCGACCATTAAGGAATTCAGGACACCATCGTCGTATTCGAGTTCGGAATAATCCCCCACTCCGGACATGCTCACATTTCCCAACACAACTATCGTCCCGCGAATCAGAGACGGGGCTTTGAGCGTCAGGTTTCCTGTGATGTAAAGCATCCCTGTGAAAAACGAGTTGGAGCTGGCGTCGATTGTCACGTCGCCCTCTACGTATACAATCCCAGTTCCCTTGAGCGGCCGAGTCGCATCGAAACTGAGATCGCTTTCGACAAAAAGAATCGAGTTGGTGGGGACAACATCGGGAAAAGCCCCGTTGCTGGAAATACGATCATCCGCCAAGGACCGGAGCTGCTCAGTGGTAACTCCGAAAACCGCATCCACGCTGTCGTCCCAGGAACTGATGGCAGCCACACTGGGGGAACCACTCACTTCACCCGAAATCGACGGGGAGCCTGTGCCGGACTTGTAGCCAATCCCAGCGCCCACTCCTCCGACGACACGGCCCTTAGAGGAGATTGCACAGGTCGATCCGTTCCGGACGCAGAGTGCCGCCTGAGTAGGAGGAGCAAGGGTGATTCTTCTGATTTCGGTCTCAAGGACATTGGTTCCCAGCATTTGGTTTGGGGCTTGGTTAAAAGGAACCGAGGAATCTTTGAGTCTGAAGACATAACCACGACTCACGATTCTCCAAACCGTTCCGGGGGCTGCTCCGCCTCGCTCCAGAGAAATATCCTGTGTCTCCGCCTCGGGTGGAGACACAAAGGGGATCTCCTTCCGCACTTCGTAGCGCCCCCATATGCCACGGCTGATCTCAAACTCACGCACAATCCCAATGCTCGGGTCATCGGTATCCAAAATAGGAGGGCTGGCGGAAGTATCTTTGATGGGAGCAAAAGTAGTAACGGGCTGGCTGGTCTGCCTCCGAAACCAAGACAGGGCGTCGATCAAACCAGCCTGGGCAAACTGACGGGCTTGCCCATCCAAGCGAAAGAGGACATCCGTCTTGCGGCTTGCCGAATCCATGACAACGGTGCCCGAGAGGATCATCCCAAGGACAAGGATGGTAAGAAACATGCCCATGAGGAGGGCAACTCCTCTTTCAGAGGCCCTTCCTACAGGGACCTGGGGGCTCTCCTCCCTTTTCAAAGGGGAATGAACCTTCCCGGAAAACCTTTCCGCAACGCACTGTTTCTCAGAATGAGAAGTCTCCCAAAACCTCTCAGCTCCCCTTACCGAATGATTATGAATCATTATGTTCTCCCTCGTTACCCAGACATCTATCGGCAGGCATGAAGAGGAGAACTGCAAGTCCGGTTTCGCCGGAATCGGGAGAAGCCCTAAGTCACTTTTAACAAAAAACTTAAGCGAACCCCCTCTCTTTTGGATTGTCCTATTTTTCGTTCAGGCCCCAGGACTTCAGTGTGGGATTCCCAGGACCACGGGGATCAAAAAGGGCTTCTGGGACACGGGTCATCGGTTTGGGTTCCACGGAACCAAAGTCCCGAACCGGCCGTACCCAAGTCCCTTCTCCAGGAACGCGCAAGGGTGACCTGGGGTGATGGGTGAAATGATAATAGGTCAATCCCGGACACCAGAGAGTCTGTGCAGAAGACTGAATATAGATGTCATCCGTCTCGAGGTAGCCATGTCGCCCCCACTCCTCTCCATTCCCGTGCAGCTGAGCCAAGGAAGCAATACGGATGGCGAAATTGTAACAACCGTGATCCGTATCAGCCTGGGTGTGATCTAAGGGAATGGAGGTCCTGGGGCCTTCAAAGCCCGGATGGACAGGCTTGAAGCCAATATTTTTGATAAGCACTCCATCCGTAGGTTCATGGTTACGGGGAAGGCCATGGTTACAGGGAGGATCGGAGAGGGGGGGGTGATGTTCGCTGACTTCCAAGAGCCTTCGGGCAAAGCCCAGGTCCGCCTCATTATGAACCTCATCCCCATCGAGAAACAAAACATGGGTTCCACCGCGTTTCCTCGCTTCAACAAGGCATTGCTCTCTATTTTCCTGCTCACTGGTCCCCCCAAATTGCTCGAAGAGAGTCAGCTTGGAAGCAATATGCTCCATTCCCCTTATGACCTCAACAGTCCGATCCTCTGAGTAGTTATCAAAGACGAGAAGCTCATCCACAAAAGGGAAGACCGAACTCAGCGCGTACCAAATCCAATATTCTTCATTCTTGACCATGCTGAGAGCAATCAGCTTCATCAGGTTTCCTCGTCAGAAGTTCGGCAGCACAATGACTTTAGCCCCAAAGCAAAGATCCTTCGATGAAAAAGGTTGAGACGGGGACCGAGATGCCCAAAATATTCAGCCCTTTCCGGACAGGACCTCCCTGCCCGGATTTCCAAGTTTTGAATCGAGGAAAACAATGGCCGCAGTTGAAGAGCTGACTGATAACAACTTCCAAGAAACCGTGGAGGGAGCCTCTACTCCCGTTCTGGTTGATTTCTCCGCCACATGGTGCCAACCCTGCAAGGCCCTCGCCCCCCTGGTGGACCAGGTGGCAAAGGAATTCGAAGGCAAGCTCCTCGTCCGCAAGGTCGATATCGATCAGGCACGACAGACTGCCATACGCTTTGGGATCCAAGGGGTCCCGACCTGCATCTTTTTCAAGGATGGAGCCGAAGTGGATCGCTTCATGGGCATGAAAGATTTGAATCAAATCCGCGAATCCGTGGAAAAGGTCATTCAGAGTTAATCCACCATTTGACCAGGCTTCGTGTCTGCCTGAAGAAAACCCCTGAAGGGGTTTTCTTCTTTCAAAAGGATGGTTGCCTTCCCGGTTTTGCCAAAACCTGGAAGCTGTCCCGGAGGCTTACCAACGATAGAAACCTTCCCCGGACTTCTTTCCCAGCTTCCCTTCGGCAACCATCTGCTTGAGAAGATCGGGGGGATCGAATCTGCGGTCATCCAAGGTAGCCGCAAGATATTGGGCGATCGATAAGCGCACATCCAAACCCACCAGGTCCGTCAGCTCTAAGGGACCCATTGGATGCCGGTAGCCCAACTTCATGGCTTTATCGATGTCTTCTGGGGATGCGACTTCCTCCTCCACCATGCGGATAGCTTCCAAACCCAGGACCAGGCCCAATCGCGAGGAAGCAAATCCCGGCCGATCCTTTACGACAATGGGCTCGCGCCCTTGTTTTTCTGCGATCGCACGGGCAAGCGTCACGGCCTCAACTGAAGTCTTTGCACCCTTAACAATTTCGCAGAGCTTCATAATGGGGGGCGGGTTGAAATAGTGCATCCCCAAGAAACGCTCAGGATTCTTTATAACCTCTGCAATCTCGCTCACAGAAAGAGACGAAGTATTGGACGCCAACAAGCAGTCATCGCTCACAAGCTCGGCAACCCTGGCGAACACTTCTTTTTTGAGGGCCATTTGCTCCGGGATGGCTTCAATCACAAGGTCAGCCCCCGGAACCGACTCCTCGAGCTCACAACTGGTGGAAAGCAATGCAAGAGTGGCATCCTTTTTCTCGGGATCCATCTTCCCTCGGTCCACGGCTTTTTGGAGCATGGAACGGATCCGATCCATGCCCTTTTGCACAAAGGCCTCTTCGATGTCATAAAGCCAGGTCTTCCAACCGGCCATCGCGGAGATCTGCGCGATTCCATTGCCCATTGTCCCGGCACCCAGGACTACAACTTTTTTGATTTCGTCGATGTCTTTCATTTTTTCTTCCGGTCGAGGAAGCCTTGCATCCTCTTGTGTTTTTCATCGCTTTCAAACAGGACTGCCTGGGCAGCACTTTCCAGACTGAAGGCCACATCGGGTCGCACACGAAACAGCGAGTTCATCACCCGTTTCGCAAGTTTACTTGCAAGGGGAGCCATGTCGGCGATTGCTTGCGCAACCTCGATAGCCTCCTGGAAAATGCGATCATCGGGGACAACCCGGGAAACGAGGCCCGCCTGCAGGGCTTCGTCGGCATTCAGGATCCGGCCCGTCAAGACAAGGTCCTTGGCCATCCCCATCCCCACGAGAGCCGGAAGACGGTGCATACCACCGGCGGCAGGGAGAATACCAAGGTTGAGCTCGGGCTGACCAAAACGGGCTGAAACCGAGGCAACCCGAACATCACAAGCCATCGCCAATTCCATTCCACCGCCCAAGGACCATCCGTGACAAGCAGCGACGATGGGAAGGGGAAATTCTTCGACTTTTTGAAAAAGCTTGGCGTTGATCCCTGCGAGGGATTCTTCCGCACCCCGCTTTTTGAGTTCACTGATGTCGGCTCCTGCCACAAACGCTTTTTCGCCCGCTCCTCGGAGGACGAGGGCCCGAAGATCGCCGTCCAAGGCCAAACTGTCCAACGCATCCCCGAGAGCCCGCACCAGGTCCAGATTGAGGGCGTTGCGCTTTGCAGGACGATTGATCGTAAGGATGGCAATCGCCTCCTTTCTCTCAATCAGGACGAGATTTTCTCTTTCTTCGCTGGACTCAGCCATTCTGATCTTCCTTGATTTTGATGAGAACCTTTCCAAAAACTTTGCGTTCTTCCAGGAGCCTATGCCCTTCGGGAACTTGTTCCAAGCCTTGAAGGACTTTGCCGATGACCGGCCTTAGCTTTCCTGCAATCACAAGATCCAAAATGCGGCAAAGATCACCTTTGCTTCCCATCGTGGAACCCAGGATGGAGAGGCTTTTGAAAAACAGAGCGTTGAGCCCGAGGTCCACCTTGGGTCCTGTGGTCGCTCCACAGGTCACATAGCGCCCCCCCCAAGAAAGGCAGCGCAGCGAAGCAGCGAAGGTCTTCGCCCCCACATGGTCGAAAACAACATGAACGCCACGTCCCTGGGTCAGCTCCTTGACCTTCTGGACAAAATCCTCGCTTTCGTAGTCAATGACCTCGTCCGCCCCAAGGGCGAGCGCCCTCTTTGCCTTGACACTTCCTCCAGTTGTGGCGAGAACTCGGGCTCCCACCAACTTGGCTATCTGGATTCCTGCGCTTGACACTCCACTCCCGGCAGCCTGGATCAAGACTGTCTCGCCCGCCTCCAGCCTCGCCCTCCGAAGCAACATGGTCCATGCTGTCAAAAAGGTCAAGGGAAAGGCGGCAGCATCTTCGAAGGAGAGACTCGCCGGAATGGGGTGCACATTGGCCCTCGGTAAAACGACCTCCTCAGCCAAAACTCCATCCCGGGCTTCTCCGAGGATGCGATAATCCCGACAAAACTGATCCTTTCCCGCGAGGCATGATTCACAGTGGCCGCAGGAAGTCGCAGGAAAGCAAACGACACGCTGCCCCGGCTCCAGGTCCCTCACTCCAGGCCCTCTGTCCAGAACCACCCCCGCCCCATCCGAACCCAAGATCAGTGGAAGGGGAAAACGGTGTCCGGGGACACCCTTTCTTACCCAAAGATCCAAGTGGTTGAGAGCCGCATAGCTGACAGCGATACGCACTTCCATGGGGCCTGGAGATACCGAACTCCGCTCGATTACCTTCAGGGCATCCAATCCTCCGTGTTCCTTTACACAAATCGCTTTCATGGTTTTTCCTCTACTCACTTCCCCTTAAAGACGGGGGGCCGCTTCTCGACAAAAGCGGCCAGACCTTCCCCTGCGTCCTGAGAAGCAAAAAGCTTTGCCTGAAGTTCCCGCTCGAGACTGAGCCCCTGCTCCAGCGGCAGCCCGGCTCCTGTCTGGCAGGCCCGTTTGATATGCCCCGTAGCCATGGCTGCGGTCTTGGGGCAGCAAAGCCCCTTGGCATAATCCAGCACCTGCTCCAAAAAGTCCTCGCCTTCAAACAACTTGTTCAAAATCCCAAGCTCCAAAGCCTCTTCGTAGCCGAAGGTCCGGCTCTCGACCATCAGCTCCATGGCCTTGGAAGCTCCCAAAAGACGCGCCAGCCGCTGCGTTCCTCCGGTTCCGGGAAGAACCCCCAGCTTTGCCTCAGGAAGACCAATCTGGCCTTTGCCCTTGGCACCGATGCGAAGATCACAGGCCAGGGCAAGCTCAAGCCCTCCCCCCACGCAATGCCCTCGAAGCGCTGCGATCACCAACTTGGGCGTGTGCTCCAGCCGCAGCAGGGTCTCGTTGGAATGGAGGCAAAAATAATATTTCCACACAGGATCGGCCTGCTTCAACATCTCGATGTCCGCACCCGCACAGAAGAACTTCTCCCCTTCGCCTGTCAAAACCAGGACATCCACATCCTGGTCAAAGCGGGCTCGAAGGATCGCCCCGTCCAGATCGCGCATCATCTCGTGGGAATAGCAATTCGCCGGGGGGTTGGTCAACGTCAGAAGAGCAACACGGCCCTGCGTTTCATAGCGGACCAGAGGGTTTTGATCAGTCATAAACAGTTCCTTGTTTTAGGCGGTTTACACGATAGCAAGGAGAAGGCAGTGGCTTTCGTCCGGGACTTGTGCAAGAAACTCCCGGGGAAGGCCTCGAAATTGCTGCCCATCTGGACCAGAATGGTCCACAGAAATGAAGATATACCGTGTTTGGATCGACGAGGGGTGCATTTCCTGCAGCCTCTGCCAGGACTACTGCCCCGAGGTCTTCCTCGTGCAGGACGGGGAAGACTGCATCATTCACGAGGAAGCCGCGAGGTACTATCTCCAGAAGGCCGAAGATATCCAGCTCGCCTCAGAAGACTGCCCTGTGGAAGTCATCAAAATCGAAGAATCCCCCATCGAAGACCCCTGCCCCAAGAACGAAGCCACGACTTGACAGAGGCTGCTCCCCAGCGCAGCTCTCCAGAGGCGAACTCAGTCCCCTATTACCTCCGCTTCGAGCCTCAGGGGACGACATCCTCCACAAAGATCTCTTCCAATGCTGCGTCGACCTCAGGATATTCGAAGAGGAAACCAGCTTTCAGGGCCGCCCGGGGCAAAACCCTCTGGCCAGTTAAAACAATCTCCGCCCCTTCGCCGAGGGCAATCTTGAGCGCAAAGGCTGGGGCGGGAAGCCAGGCAGGTTTGCCAAGAGCTTTTCCTATGGCTTCGGCGAAGGCCTTCATCTGCACTGGATTGGGAGCCGTCCCATTCCAGACAGTATCCACCTCCTCATGATCCAAAATGAAGCCGATCATCCGCACAAGATCCCGCATATGAATCCAAGAGATCCACTGCTTGCCGCTGCCGATCTTGCCACCGAGGTTCTTGCGGAACACAGGCGCCATACGCTCCAAAGCCCCGCCCCACCTTCCCAGAACAACTCCGATCCTTAATGGGACCATCCGGACACCCTGGCTACGCACCCTGGCAGCCTCGGCCTCCCATTCTTGGCAAAGCTCGGCGAGAAAGCCTTCGCCAGCAGGGCTGTTCTCATCCAGTTCGAGGTCATCCTCCCGGGGGCCATAATAACCGACCGCCGAGGCTTGTACGAGAACACGAGGGCCGTTCTTGGCTGTCGCGCAGAGATCCACAATCCGCCGAGTGGTATCCAGCCTGCTATCGCGGATCTTTTGCTTGTGCTCCTCGGACCAGCGATGCCCCAAGAGATTTTCGCCCGCCAGGTTGATTACGGCATCGAAGCCATCCAGAGATAGGTCCTCCCAGGAAGAGGCGCTGACCAAGCCGTGAAAAGGGATCGGGAGTTTCTCAGGGGTCCGGCTGATGACAGTCACCGCTTCTCCCCTCTCGATCAACTCCTCGACCAGAGCCTTCCCTACAAATCCTGTCCCACCTGTCACTGCGATCTTCATAAGGGCAACACCTCCCATTGGAACAGCCCAAGAATGATTCCAAACGAATTCTCCCGAGAAGAGAGGCTTGGCACAAGCCCGACCTTTTTGTTTCCATGGAACCTACAGTAGAATAGGTGAATGGATCAGAATGAATATGAAACCAACCCCACGATCTTTGGCAAAATCCTGAGAAAGGAGATCCCAGCAGACATCGTTCATGAGGACATCCACTGCCTCGCCTTTCGGGATATCAACCCAAAGGCGCCCCAGCATATTTTGGTGATCCCCAAGCGACTCATCCCCAAGCTCTCGGACGCAAGTGAGGAGCAAAGGACCCTCTTGGGACACTTGCTCTATGTAGCTGCAGAGATCGCTCGCAAGGAGGGTTTCGCAGAAGAAGGGTTCCGCGTGGTCATCAATAATGGGGAGCAAGCCGGCCAGGAAGTCCCCCACCTTCACCTGCATCTCTTGGCCGGACGTTCTTTTGCTTGGCCCCCGGGCTGACCCGCGACCTTCTTTTGAGACTGGGGAGCCTTCGGGGATTTCTACAGCTCCCCTTCAACGAGGTCGAAAAAGGCAAAATGGCACCCGTCTCACTCACTTGCACAGCAATCAGCCCCGACCGTTACGTTGCCTTCTTTCAGGAGGAGAACGCTGATCGCGAAGTCTTCGCATACCTACCTCACATCCCCGGGATCAATCCCTATCTTTTGCAAGTTGGGGACAAACTCCTTGGTTGGGTCAAAAACCACAAAGGAAAGTGGGAACTCTACCAAGCCCAACCTCCCCTCCCAAACCCCCGGGCTTGTTCTGGGCCTGGACCGAATGCTGAAAGGGTTTTGTAGCCCACTGCGGTGAGCTATGGTTTGGAGAGTGCCTGGCTCAGGGAGTAGCCGGTCCCCTTTTCAAACCAAAAACAAAAAGACAAAACCAATGACCGCCAAACTATGCGTCGCCCTTTTTCTGGCTTCTACTCTGGCCGCCCAAGTTCAGCTCCAAGAGGTCAAGAAGGCCAAAGTCCAAAGCCCCCAATCCCAACCGGCATCCCGCCCCTCGAAAGGGGCAGCCCCCAAAAAATCCGGCCGAAAATTTTTCAAACAACCGGTTCAGAAATGGGCGCCGGGAGTCGGAAAATTCCAATTCAGCGGAGCGCCCTTCTCAGACAAAAAGATCTCCGCCATTAGCGCAGGGAAGCTCCTCAAAAAATTCAAAGAACTCAAAGGGAAGATGGTTCGGGTTTACGGCAAGGTCGAACAGACCTGTTCTAAAAAAGGATGCTGGATGTGGGTCAGGGACATCAAAGATCCCACCCAAAAAATCTGGGTCCGCTTTAAGGACTATGGATTCTTCGTTCCTAAGAAGGGAGTGGAAGGACACCTGGTTGTTATGGAGGGGAGCGCAAAGGAGGTCACTTTCTCCGTCAAAACCGCCCGCCACATCAAAGAAGACGCAGGTGATCTGGAAGGCGCTAAGAAAATCACCAAGCCAGTGAAAATGGTTCAACTGACAGCGACTTCGGTCATGATCCTCGCGAGGAAGAATCCCCCCAAGGGCAGCAAATCTTCTTCCAGGCCCAACCAAAAAAAGAATTCGAAAGAGGAAGAGATGGAAGAACGGGAAGAAGCCGTCGAAGAAGAAGCTCCTGCCAAGAAAAAAAAATAGACTACTGAAAGGCAAAGCGAAGGATGTAAAGCAATAAGACGTTGCATAAAAAGGGAAAGAGGAGCTTCCATTGGAAGCTCCTCTTTCTCGTTTTGTGGCGGAAAGTCTTCATTCCCAAAAGAGCTCCCGGAAGGGCGCCTGGAAGAGCGAGAAGGATCAGAACTTTCTCCGAAATCCGCCACCCTCCGAGCCGAGCACGTCGCTTATCGAAGCCAAAAGCAAAAAAAACGATAAGGTTCGCAAGAAAAAGCCCCAGGACAATCCCTTGTTGGAGTCCATTCATTCGGCGACAGGTTTCACCTTTTTCTTTCCAAACATCTTTGCAAAGAGACCGATCACAACAGCGCCCAGGATAAGCAAAGGCTTAAGGAGGACCTTGAACAAACCGGCCTTAAGCGCAAGCTTGCCGGCGATCAACGCCCCAATCCCATAAGCTGCAACCTTGTCACCCGAGACGTAGTCGGAATACCGATTCCCTTCTGTAAAATTCACTCCGGACAAGATGGCCCTGGATCCCGTTGAGACATCCTTAAGACGATCCATCGTAGAAACAGCGCTCAAGACGAGGACACCTCTGCGACCCAGGCAGCGAATGTTGTAGTTCAAGGTATGATCCTTCTCCCCCTCAAACTCAAATTCCTTGGCCCAGTAAAACTTCTTCGTCTTCGAATCGTAATGGGGCCTTTCCGCCCAACCTACAAGATGGATCGTCGGGTATCCCTTCTTTTTGCGCTGCTCATTGACTTCGGCTTCGTCCTTTTGCATTTGAAGAAGCATCTCGTCAAAGTCCATTTCTGAGGCATCATCATCATTGATGTAACCATCATTCTCGAAAGAGACGACGATGCCCCAGGAGTTCTGATCCTTTAGGCTTTCCCCCTTCGGGAGGATGAAACCCAAGAGATCATCGCTGGGAGGATTCCCCCAAAGTTTCTCTACGACGAATTTGGCACCCTTTTTTTGAAGATACCTGGCTCCTTCAGGAAGATCGATCGTCGCAAGATGATCCCCAACCACGATCTTCCCCTGTTCAAAATGAAGTTTGGGAAAGGATGAAGATGGCGAAGGTTTGGCAGCCTCTTTCGAATCGCCTTGCGCAGGGAGAACATTGGGAAGAAAGAGAAAAAATGAAAAAAAGAGAGTGGAAGCCGTCATAGCACATCGCCCTTTGCCCGATGGAGCATGAGATCTCGCTCCAAAAGAAATGGCCTAGCCCGGATAGAATCTTGTATGGGGGATTTCAGTGGGTTTTCTCCTTGGGCTTTGCAGAAAAAAGATTCGTTCGAGTTTCCGTGCTTCCAGGCAGGAATCGAACAAGGAAGAAACCTTATCTTACGGCCATGAGATTGAAATATCGAGCCTCGGGATGGTGGCAGACAAGGGCAGAAGTCGACTGTTCGGGGGCAAGTTGCCATTCCTCGGTCAGCTCGACACCGATGGCGTGAACAGGAAGGATCGCGAGGACCTTTTCTTGGTCTTGGAGGTTGGGGCAGGCGGGATAGCCAAAGGAGAAACGACTTCCACGATAGCCTTGCTTAAAGAGATCCTGGATTTCGGGAGCATCCTGATCGGCGATCCCAAGCTGTTGGCGCATCCTTTTGTGCCAATATTCCGCCAAGGCTTCGGTGGCTTCCACCGAGAGTCCGTAGAAGTGAAGGTAGTCGTCATACCGATCCTCCGAAAAGAGCTTCTGGCAGGTATCTGTAGCCACCTTACCCATGGTTACCACGGAAAAGGCCACGACATCCCGCTTGCCACTCTCCATGGGAAGGAAATAGTCGGCCACGCACAGGCGTTTTCCTTTGGGCTGTCTGGGCAGAAGGAAGCGGGCAAGTTCACCATGACCCTCGGGATCGTAGACAACCAGTTCGTTGCGCTCCGCATTGCAGGGGAAAAAGCCGTAGGCGACCTGGGGTTGCAAAAGACTTTCTTCTTGGGCGCGTTTTGCCCAAAAGGCAAACTTCTCTTCCGCTCTTTTCATATGCTCCGCATAATCGGCATCAGAGAGGCGACCCTTCTTGTACTGCCATTGGAATTTAAAGAGAACCCTTTTGTTGACATAGCGCAGCACGGTCCCAAGGTCCAATTCATCGGAACCCACGACCCGCCCACCAAAAAAAGGAGGAAGGGGAATATCCGTAATGCGACGAACCCTAGGTTCCACATATTCCAGGAAGGAATGCTCCAACCTTGTCTCACGTTCCAACCTTGTCTCGTGGCGCACGACCTTATGAGGGGTTTGGGCTGTAAGGGTTTTCACTTGGCTGATCCCACAGATTTCATCCATGAGATGCAAACCGGTAAAGGCATCCTTTCCATAAAAAACAGGGTTTCCATAAGCCTCTCTCAGATCCTTCTCCACATAGCTACGGCTGAGCGCGGCCCCACCACAGATAACCGGCGTCTCCCACTTTTTTTCACCCATCAACTCTAGGTTTTCCTTCATCACCACGGTGGATTTCACCAGGAGACCACTCATTCCAATCGCATGGGCCTTGTGCTCTTCTGCGGCTTTCAGAATGTTTTCGAGAGGCTGCTTGATTCCAAGGTTCACAACTTTGTACCCATTATTGGAAAGGATGATGTCGACAAGATTCTTTCCGATGTCATGGACATCCCCACGCACCGTTGCGAGCACCAGAATCCCTTTTTCTGAACCGTCGATCTTGTCCAAGAACGGCTCGAGGAAGGCAACACAATGCTTCATCGTCTCTGCGGATTGAAGGACAAAGGGGAGTTGCATTTGTCCTGACCCGAAGAGTTCACCAACGGTTTTCATGCCCTCCAGCAAAATTCGGTTAATGATTTCCAGTGGCTTGTGGGATTCCATGGCTTCTTCAAGGTGAACTTCGATCCCAGTCTTGTTGCCATCGACAATCCTGCGCTGGAGCCGTTCCTCCACAGGAAGATCCATTTCATCCTGCTTGTTCGACTCGGCCTTTGCAGTTCGAGCGCCAAAACGATCAATGAAAGCAAAGAGAGGGTCATAACCCTCTCGGCGCCGGTCGTAGATCAGATCCAGGGTAACCTCAAGATCCTCGTCACTCAGCTTGTGGATCGGAATGATCTTGCCAGAGTTCATGATGGCAGCATCAAGGCCGTGCTCTAAGGCTTCATGGAGGTAGACAGAGTTTAGAATGCGCCTGGGATAGGCCTTGAGGCCGAAGGAAATATTTGAGAGGCCCAGCAGAGTCCTTACTCCAGGGAGTTCTCGCTTGATCGCTTCCAGGCCCTTCAGGGTTTGGATGCCAGCGTCTCGACTGTCTTCATCCCCCGACGCAATTGTAAAGGTCAAGGGATCGAAGAGTAGGCTATCCGAAGAAAGGCCATGCCTCTTGGTAACAATCCCATGAATTCTTTTGGCAACTTCGAGTTTCTTTTCCCAGGTCTTGGCCATCCCATCTTCGTCAATAGTCAAGGCCACGAGAGCTGCCCCATACTTTCGCGCAAGCCGGCAGATCTCGTCCGCTCTAGGCTCTCCATCCTCCAAATTAATGGAGTTGATTACCGGCCGACCGGGAATCAGTTTAAGAGCCGCTTCGAGGACATCCGTCTGGGTCGAGTCCACCATGATGGGGATAGGCACCTGTGTCACAAAGCGCTGGACAACTTCGGACATATCCCGAACCTCATCCCGACCGACATAAGCAGTGCACACATCCAGGATGTGGGCACCCTCCCGGGCTTGGCCCTTGGCGATCTCCACCAGCCCATCCCAATCTTCAGCCAGCATGGTCTCTCGGAATTTTTTGGAGCCGTTGGCATTGGTACGCTCTCCAACGATCAAGGGACCTGATTCTTGGTCAAGGGCAACCGCCCCATAGAGAGAAGCAACATGGGGAGAATAGTGACTAGGCCGAGTCCTGGGCACCAAGGATCGGACCTCTTCGGCCACCGCCTTAATGTGTGCGTCGGTTGTGCCGCAGCATCCCCCGACGGCACTCACCCCAAAGTCCTCCACAAAGCGGCGATGGAACTTGGCCAGTTCCTTGGGAGTCAAGTCATAGACTGTCTGCCCGTCCACGTTTTGCGGAAGGCCCGCATTCGGCAGAATGAGAACCTTGCGAGTACTGTTTGCTCCCAAGAAGCGAACGTGTTCCTGCATGAGATCGGGTCCGGTTGCACAGTTCAAACCAATCCCATCCACAGGAAGCGCTTCGATGGTGGCAAGTGCCGCAGCAACATCCGATCCAACCAACATAGTCCCGGTTGTTTCCATGGTGATGGTCACAAAAATAGGAACTTCGATCCCCAGGACATCCATCGCCTCTCGGCTAGCGGACACAGCGCATTTGATCTGCAAAAGGTCCTGACAGGTCTCGATTTGGAGGAGATCCACCCCTCCTTCGATCAACCCTCGGGCTTGTTCGAGATAGATGGAATAGAGATCGTCAAAATCCACATGCCCGAGTGTCACAAGCCTGGTGGTCGGCCCCATAGAACCCGCGACAAAGCGCGGACGATCCGAGGTGCTGAACCCATCGGCAGCTTTTCGTGCAATGCGGGCAGCTTTTTGGTTCAGTGTGGAAGCTTCTTTTTCGAGACCATATTCGGAGAGGACGAGGCTCGTTGCCCCAAAGGTATTCGTTTCGACGACATCGGCTCCCGCTTCCAAATAAGCACGGTGGATTCCTTCCACAACATCAGGACGAGTCCTTACGAGGACTTCGTTGCAACCTTCCAGGCCATCAAAGTCTTCAAGAGTCAGATCCACTTCCTGGAGCATCGTTCCCATCGCTCCATCCCAGACCAGCACCCGCTCCTCCATGGCGGCAAGAAAGGGGAAGCGTCCCGCCCTGTCTTGGGCAAGAAAGGCCATGGGTTCGCCATACTTTTTTCTGCCTTCGCTTTCCTTGCTCATACCTTCTTTTCCCCCAACAATGACAGAACCTGAAGGTGATTCGCCCTCGGATCGGTTGAAACGATTGAATCCCGTTGCTCCACAAATCCGGCATCTCCCATCCAGCCTTCGAGATCCTTCTTGTCGAAGCCTTTCCAGATATGCCCGTATTCCTCACAAATCCGCTGGTCCTCATGGGCTTGAAGGGTAACAAGAAGACATTTCCCCCCGGCCCGAGTAAGCCGCCCGGCCTCGGCCAGGACCCTCTCGGGTGCCCGTGCATATTGCAAACTCTGAAGAAGGAGAATGGTATCCACGCAACCGTCCTCCAGAGGCACGTCATGCATGTCAGCCCGAAGGAAATACACATTTGGGTGTCCCTCTTCGGAAGCTTTCTTGCAACCCATTTCCACCATGCGGGGGTGGGAATCAAGGCAAATGAGCTGCTTAGCCGTAGGCGCAAGCAATGAGAGAAGGGCTCCATCCCCCGATCCCATGTCGAGGCATACCCCCAAATCCAAGAATAGGGAGAACCCGAAGGTCAAGGAAGCAAAGCTCCGCCCGGGAACCCAACGCCGATCCAAGCTCCCAGCCACTTGGTCAAGCCAATTTCCACCCCGCCGATCCAGAAGAACCTGGTCCATTCGTTCGCGATCTTTACCCAAAACGGGGTCATTCCCCACACTCCTGGTGATCAGGTCCCAGAACTCGTCTCTCTGACTCCCTCGAAACCGATAGAAAGACCTCGTCCCCTCGCGACGGTCAAGAACCATCCCCGCTTCTCTCAACC
>JALSSW010000060.1 GCA_026984035.1 Planctomycetota bacterium | reverse complement strand
CCCCTTGCCATAGCGCTCGATGAAATGCGCCACCAGCAGGGGCAGGTCCCCCTTCCGATCCCGGAGAGGAGGAAGAGCAATGGTAACGACTTTGAGGCGATAAAAGAGGTCTTCACGAAAACTTCCCTTCCGCACGAGGTCTTCGAGCGGAACCTTGGTGGCGGAAATAACCCGAAGGTCCACCTGGATCGTTTTTTCGCCCCCCACCCTTTCGAACTCCCGCTCTTGGAGGACCCGAAGCAACTTCACCTGGGTGGGCAAAGTCATGTCATCAATGTCATCGAGGAAAACCGTCCCTCCCTGGGCCAGCTCGAAGCGTCCTTTCCGCGCCCGCGCCGCATCGGTGAAGGCTCCTCGTTCATGCCCAAACAGTTCATCCTCGAGCAGGGTCTCGGGAAGAGCCCCGCAAGAGATCGCCACAAAAGGCTTGTCCCTCCGAGGGGAAAGCCGGTGCAAAGCACGAGCGACGCGCTCCTTCCCGGTCCCACTTTCTCCCTCGACCAACACCGAAGTGTCCGAAGGAGCCACCGTCCGAATCAGCTTAAACACGTCCTGCATCGGCTTGGACGAACCGATGATGTTGGGCAGCGCATCGGGCAGGGCGTCCAGGTTTCGGCGAAGACGCTCGTTCTCTTTTTGCAGATGGAGGAGGCGCTCGATCTGGCCGATCCGCTCCAACACCACCTCGTTGAGGAAGGGTTTTTGGAAGTAGTCAAAGGCCCCCTCCCGCATCGCCTCCACGGCCTGCTCCACGGTCGCGTAGGCCGTCATCACAAGGACCTCTGTCTCTGGGCGTTTGGCCTTGGCCCGCTTCAACAGGTCGATGCCATCCCCCCCCGGCATGCGGACATCGGTGATCAAGCAGTCAAACCAGCCATCCTCCAAAGCCCTCAGAGCCTCCGAACCTGTCTTCGCCCAAAGCACCTTGTGCCCGGCGTCTTCGAGATCGTCCCTTAGGGTCAGGCCGATACCCGGCTCATCTTCTGCGAGGAGAATGTTCACCAGCGCCTACCTCAAGACACTTCCATTGGTGGCCATTTGCGGAACTGGCCGAGGAAGCCCATGACCTTGTAGGCCATGCGTCCAGCCACCACTTGGGTCACATTGTGATCGGAGAGGGGAACGGTCTCCACCACATCCATCGCAACAATATCCCGGTCCCGGGCCACGGCCTTGAGGATTTCCAGGACAGTCATCCAGTCGAGTCCACCAGGTTGCGGAAGGTTCACTCCCGGGCAGAGAGAGGGATCAAAGACGGTCATGTCCAAGTTCACATAGACATGATCGCTCAGGCCCGAGAGGATGTCGGGGATCAGTTCGGATTTCAAAGGACGGCGGGCCATGTCGGCAGCGAAGAGGGTCGTGACCTTGCCCTTGTCGCAAAACTCGGCCTCTTCCTCGGAGAGGCTGCGGATCCCACACTGGGTAATCGGAAGGTCATTGCGAAGACGGTTCATCACGGACATGCGACCAAAACGCGTGCCCCGATGTTCGGAGCGGAGATTGGGGTGGGCGTCGAATTGCAAAACCGTCAGATCGCGATACTGGTTGAGATAGGAACGGATCAATCCATAACTGATGGAACCATCTCCCCCAATATAGATGCCGCGCTTTCCCATCCGGAGCAAAGTTCCGGCCAAAGTATGCAACTCTTCAGCCATGGCGTCGGGGTTCATTTGTTTGAACTCGGGTTCGATGGTTGCAATCCCAAAGCGTGCGGCGGAACGAAAATTTTCTTCGTCAAAAAACTCAATGGTTCGCGAAGCTTCGAAGATCGAAGAAGGCCCCCTGGCCACTCCTTCCCTTCCCGCGGGGCTGCCTTCATAGGGAATGCCGACCACGACGAATCGTGCTGGATCCAATTCGCTATAAGGGCTTCCAAGTCTCAGGAACGCGCCGGTGGATGGTCCCAAATTCGCCATAATGCCCTCTTCGTCTGCTATGAAACGTCAAGCAGAAACCTTGAAAGGAGCCTTTTCTACAAGGATTTAGGGGCGTTCGCAACAAGGACTTCCACATTGCCGATGGGTGTCACAAGGCTCTCCAAGCGACTTTTGACTTTTGCTTTTTGGAGCAGGATAAATCCTTGGGTGCGTGGCCATGCGACCACAAAGTGGCTTGGATCCATTGCATCGGATCCCTTGAATTCGGGAAGCTTCGCAAGCGAGCGGACCATGCGTCCCCTGTAGCGTTCGTAATTGCTCCGAATACTCCCTAAAAAATCCACGCGTTCCCCGGGTTGAAATAAGCGGTCCAACAACACCAACATCCGCGCTCTTTCCGCAAGAAGTTTGGGCCTTTGTCCGTTCCTCCGAAGAAACTCGGCGAACTTAGGAAAGGCAGAGGGATGAAAAAAAACGCGGGAGAGATCATAGACTTCATAGCGGTCCACTCGCCCCTCAAGGACCCCTCGCCCAGTTCGGGGAAAGAATCCTTCGAAAATCTTTTGCCATCCGGGCTTCAAGCGTCTCAAAGGGAGGACACCCCACTGAGGCCGATGGAGGTAGCCATAGGTCGCCATCCGATCTAAAGCTTTTTTCAGCCCCCTAGGATCCTGCAAAATCATGAGGCCGTCCAAAACCGGATGTTCCCGGTAGGTTTCCAAAGTCCAGGGAGCGGGAGTCGCGAAACCGTGGAGAACCACCTCCCCGGGCACAAGCTGCGCCAAATCCCGGCCCATCTCCCGAACCTTGGGTGTCGCCCGCTCCGCCCAAACCCCAAAGGTCGTCTGCAAACCCATCACCCCCACCCCCGCAAGCAAGGGGAGCGACATCCACTTGGGGACACCCACCAAAAACCGCGCACAGATCAAGGCCAGGAAGGGAGCAAAGTAGACCAGCCAAAAATCGTGGAGCATCGCATGCCCCCGAAACACCAAGGTATGCAGCCCCCCCACGAACAGAAAGGCCAGAGAGGGGACAGCCATTCTTTTCCGAAATCCGAGGGAAGCCAGGACAGCAATCCCGAAAACAATAGGGGTGTAGCCGAAGGCAAACATCGAGGCCTGCTTGGCAAAAAAGGCGGCAAGACCAGGCATCCAGCCCTTTCCCGCAAGAACTTGCAAAAGATAGTGGCCCCAAGAATCCCCCGACCCGCCCCGGAGATCTCCCATGGACCAGAGCACATGGAGCAAATGGGACGCAATCGAAGCAACCGAAACAAGGAAGAGCCCGAGGAAAAACCATAGGCGCATCCTCAGCCAAGGAAGGGCTTCCTGGCTCCCCCTGGGACGGCTTAGTTCATAGAGAGCCAAAAAGGGCGCAAGGTAAAGGACGGGATAGTCAAACAGACCCCCTAGGTAAAAAAGAGGAAGGAGGGCAAAGCGCCGCCCCCTGACATAGAGCAGGAGGATCCCCAACAAAAAGGCGAGACAAAAAGGTTCATAAGAAAGATTGATCCCATGCACCCCCGTCATCGGAAAAAGGAGAAAGAGGGTCAGGCTCGCAAAGGGTGGGACACCCACTTCCCTTGCCAGCAAAAAGAGGAGGACAAAGCCGATCAGGGCAGCCAGGAAGGGGAGAATGCGCAGAACCAAGGGGGTGTAGCTCCCTGTGAGGCGAAGCAGCAAGGAGGTCAAAAGGTCCAGGGTTGCCGGGTGCATCTGGTAATGCACCCAATCCTTTTTGGATGTCCATTCGAGGTTGCGGATCTGCGCACCTCGGGTCTCCCCATACCCATAACGGAGATAATTCTCAGCAATCCGCCCATTTTCATTGCCGATGTA
>JALSSW010000059.1 GCA_026984035.1 Planctomycetota bacterium | reverse complement strand
TCTCGACTTTTCCCTCCCCTTGTTTTCCGGGATCTTTTTGGGGAATGGGAGCCGGAGCCGTCGTTACCTGCGGAGGATGGAATAGGGTCAAAAAACCGAAGAGAGGAATCAGGAGAAGGGTTTTCATCGTTGACATCCTTGAAAGGGCTGAAAGGGGAAGGGGAAAAAAGGGTTTCGCTAAGTTTTGCTCCTCTACGAGCCTTCCCGGGAAAAGTTTAGCAGAACCCAAGTTGGCATCTTTTCCCCAAGGCCGGGGAGATTCTTGGGACCCGGAAGAAGCCGAGTTATGGCTTGGAGAGCATAAGATAAGCCAGATGGTACTGGAGCTGCCCTTTTTGCGCCTTTGGGTCCTTCAGGAGAAAGCCATAGGCCGGGCGTTTCCCCCAAGCAAGCGTGCAAAGAAGGGTGTCCCGGGTTGTCGCTTTGACCTGGACGAGGACCACGGGGGGGATGCCTTGTTGGTAGAGAGTCCCGAGGAACTCGCCCCGATCAAAGGAACGGCCGCCCGGACCTGCGTCCACTGCCCGGAAGAGGGGGTGGAAACAGGATTCAAAAGCCTTCCCCGTTTGCGGACCCCTGTTTTGTTGCCAGGCCTTGGTCCGCTTCGCTAAAGCTTCGAAAAAATCCATGGCGGCGCCCCGCTCCGCATGGCTCACCTGCTGCTCGGTCCCCCGCAGAGGATCGACTAAGGCTTCGAGGAGACGGGTCTGAACGGCTATCATCCGTCCGATCTCTTCCTGGATCAGAGGTTTGGGTCCCTTGACCCTTGTCTTCCCTCCGCCAGCCATCTCCCGGAGTCCCTCCCCCTGGGCGTCAAAAGGACCGAGGAGGGCCATGGCAATGAGCCCGACCAGGGAGAAAAAGAGGAGCAACCAAACCACCGGACGGCCCCCCCGCCTTCGCCTGGACTTGGTAGCCCTCGAACCGAATCTGCTCCCGTTGTTCTGGAAACCTGTGGCGGCCTGCCAGGAGAGACGAAAGTTCTCCGAACAGGATTCACACTCATGCAGATGCTGGGCAAGGGCCTTTCGGTCCACCGAATCCAGATCCCCGGAGATATACGGGGAAAAGAGGCCCTCAAAGTATTTACAACGGTCTACCTGTTCCCCGGGTTCCATCCCTGCATTTTCGGCAGAGAGGAAGCCATGACCTTAGAGAGTCAAGCCAAGAAACCGGTTTCGGCTAGAGGGCTTCGAGGAGGATCTTGAAATGAGGACCCTGGTCCCATCAAAAACGGGTTGACTCAAACAGGGCCGGCGGCTGACCTGCTCAGACGGCAAGCGCGGCGCAGCCAAAGCATGGCCCGCTCCACTTCACGGGGAGTAATGACAGGAATCTGCACATATTCCCGGCCATCCTCATCGACGGAGCCTTTGATCTTCTTGGCGTCCTTGATTTTGAGGGCTTCGGAGACCTGGGGCGGGGCCAACTTGACTACAACACCTTTGCGGCCGAGGTAGGCAAAAACTTGACCTCTGACGAGGAAGGAGTCTTTCCGGTTGAGTTTCTCCCGGGTGACATCTTTCCAGGCCTCGAGACGTTCGACGATAGTTGCGAGTGGATCCATTGGGCGAAAGAGTATACCGATTTGGAGGCGAGGATCAATGAAAACTCTTTTCAGCCGAGTCCGGGGAAGGGACTTTTTATTCCTCCCTCAGCCCCCACTATTTTCGCCCCAGAAGGGCTCTTCCCAAGTTTTTTAAGACGGCAGTGGCCATCTGAGGGTTTTCCAGAAGACGACGCTTGCAATAAGCCGTAGCCAAGGACCAATCCGTCGCGAAGGGTACGTAGAGGCGGACCGATACGGGTCCTAGCGCCCCCAGCTTACCTTGGACGAGTTGCTGCTGGATTCCTTCGCGGGGAACGCCATAGAGCATCTGCAGCTCGAAGCGGGAAGCATCGACGCCCGCCTCGGGGACGACTTCTTCAAGAAACCGGTGGATAACGCGCTCATCATGAGTTGCAAATTCGACAAAACAGCCTTTTTTCAGCAGGATCTCTGCATACTCCAACATGCGGACCTTCATCTGCGCCCGATCTGTGATGGCGATCTCAGGGGCTTCGTTGTAAATCCCAATCACCAGGCGCACTCGTGCCTCAGGAGGGATACGCTCTAAATCTTCCCGGGTGCGATTCAGGCGGGTTTGCAGAACTGCCCCCACATGGAAGCCCCCGGCTGCCCAGATCTCCTCCAGCAGACGGAGTGTCCATTCTGTCCAATGATGGTCCTCCATGTCGATGGTCAAGCCGACGTTTTTCGCCTTCGCTTCTTCGGAAAAGGTGAGAATCGCTTCTCGGCTCCCAGCTGCGTCCATCCCTTCTCCGCGCTGAAGAGCTTTGGTTGTGTAGGAGGAGGGCTTGAGCGAGACCGTAGGCCGCCAGTTTTCGGGGTAGGCGGCGCAGGCTTGGATCATCTGTGTGTAGACATTGATGACCGCATCGACTTCATCTTGGTAATGGATGTCCTCCCAGAGGAGATCCATGGTGGAGAGAAGCTTTTTTTCATGCAAGCTCTCCACCACAGCCAGCGCTTCCCTGAGGGAAGCCCCAGCCACATAGGGTCGGGCGAAGACTTTGACCAGGGGGCCAGGCAACATGCGGACAAAAAACGACAAGGCGCAATCTCCCAAGAAGGAAAAGGGTGAATCCTGGCGGTAGCTCGCCTTGGGTTCAAGGGTGTCCCATGCTGAGAGGCATCATCCCCAGGGGCGAGGATCCTCTTCGATTCCTCTAAAGGAGGAAGTAGACTGGTGATTTGCATTTCGAACCGCTTCTCCCGAGGCCCACATATGACCTTTCAAAAGATTCTCGTCGCCACCGATTTTTCCGACTGTTCCCAGGGGGCTGTCCGAGCGGCCGGGGAACTTGCACGCAAGCTTGGCGCTGAGATCATTCTCTGCACATCGCTGGAGGCCCCCGAGGAGACAACCCTCTTGGGGGGATCCATCAAGCCCCTGATTGATTTCCCAAAAGAAACGGCTGAGGCAGAGAAGCACTTGCGGGCAGTCATCAAAACGGCTGGGATTGGCGATGTTTGCAAAAAGGTTCGAGTCACCCTGCACGCTCCGGGAGAGGATATTCCCGACCTGGCGGAAAAGCTCAAATGTGACCTCATTGTCGTGGGAACCCATGGGCGGACTGGATGGCGGCACCTGGTGATCGGATCGGTAACCGAGAGGATTATCCGGAAAACGGAGATTGCCGTCTTGGCCATTCCTTGCAAATGAAGAGGCTAAGCCAAGGAGAGCGACTCCTTGGGTTGGGGCTGATCGGGGAAGCCCTCCTTCCTCTGGTGTTTTTGGGATGCCGAAGCATGGATTCAAACTCATACTCCTGTTTCAAGCAGCATGGGATCTCAAAGGAACTTGCAGAGAGCAGGGCAAGGCGTGTGCGGGAACCGCGCTATCAGATCAGCCTGCGTTTGGAGGAAGCGGGCAAGGATGGCAAGGCCCAGCTTGTGAGTGGAACCCTGCGCCTTCGCTTTACTTTGGAGGAGGACGAAGCGGGACAGGCCGATCTTCTGCTCGACTTTGCCGGAGAAGACTTAGGAGAAGTCAGACTCAATGGCCGCGAGTTGGAGAGCCTGGATCGCTGTGAGGACCACCTTGTGCTCCCTGGGTCTTTCCTGCGACCGGGGGACAATCTCTGCGATTTGCGTTTCCATGCGCTTGCAGCGGCAGCAGGCTCGCCGCTCAATCTCTACCATGACGCAAAGGAAGGGGAAAGT
>JALSSW010000058.1 GCA_026984035.1 Planctomycetota bacterium | reverse complement strand
TTCTTTGGAGAAACCTTCGATGGAGAAATTCTCTGTGGAGATTTCTTCTGTTGAAGGATCTCTCGTTGAAGGACTCCTCGTTGAAGGACTCCTCGGTGAAGGATTGCTCGGTGAGAAATTTTCAGTGGGGATATCCGTGGCAAAGAGCCGGGAATGCCCGACAATAGCTTTCTTCTCGATGCTTTTTGCTTGGCCCAATTGCTTAGAGCAACCCTAAGACCATCTTAGGGTTGTGTTAGGTTAGGTCTTTGGCCGGTTCTGTCAAGCCTACAAATGGATTTTTGAAATGGAATTCGATGATTTCTAAGAAGGTGTTCCAACTGGATTTTTTTGAGGAAGAGCGTTTTCTCATTCCGTTTTATTCCCGCTACCTCCCTACTTATGCATGGCCCGTTGTTGTTTTAGGAGCCGGTGCGGCCGGGGCTTCCGCAGCTTTGTCTGCAGCGCAAATGGGGCGAGAGGTCTTAGTTTTGAGAAAGGGGGGCGGAGACGATTCTAATACCTTTCAAGCCCAAGGCGGGATTGCCGCTGTTCTTTCTGATGGAGATCATTTTGATCTGCATATTCGAGATACCCTCAAGGTGGGATGTGGCCTCTGTGAGCCGGAGGTTGTTTCTTTTATTGTCAAAGAAGGGCCTGGGGGGATCAGCCGGTTAAGAGAGTTGGGCGTAAAATTTGATCAGCCTTCGGGGGATGATGGAGGCAATGGCTCCTCTCTTTCTCGCGAGGGGGGCCATAGTCGTTCTCGAGTGTTTAGTGCTGGTGGGGATTCAACGGGAAAGGCTGTCCAGGCAAGCTTGAATCAGGCTTTGCAGAATCATCCTCGGATCACAGTCATGGATCATTTTCGGGCCGTGGATCTCCTGGTTTCCGAGGGGAGATGCACCGGGGTCTTAGGTTTAGATGAAAATGGGAGACCCGTCCAAGTCCTGGGGGGGGCCTTTGTTCTCGCGACTGGGGCTTCCGGACAGATCTATCGGGAGACCACCAATCCGGATATTGCAACTGCCGACGGTCTTGCCATGGCGTTTCGTGCAGGTGCTTCGGTTCGAGATATGGAGTTTTTTCAGTTCCATCCGACGACTCTCTATATCGCGGGAGCTGCCAGGGTTCTGATCAGCGAAGCGGTGCGAGGAGCCGGCGCTGTCCTTCGGGATCGCAAAGGAGAACCCGTGATGGAGGGGGTGCATCCCCAAGGAGACCTGGCACCGAGAGATATTGTCTCCAGGGCCATTCTCGCCCGCATGGTTTCTATTGGGGATACCAATGTTTTTCTTGATGCCACCGGGATTCCGGAAGTCGAAAAACACTTTCCTCAAATCGCCCGCATGTGCGCCAGCTTTGGGATTGATATTTGTAAGGATCCGATCCCTGTTCGCCCTGGAGCCCACTATATGGTCGGGGGCGTCCAGACGGATCTCCAAGCTCGCTCCGATCTTCCGGGACTTTTTGCCTGTGGTGAGGTGGCCTCTTCCGGACTCCATGGTGCGAATCGCCTGGCTTCCAATTCCTTGCTGGAAGCTGTCGTCTTGGGAGAGGTTGCTGGAAAAGAAGCTGCGGAAGAAGCAACAGAACCCTCCCTTTTACGAGCGGATCCTCATCTCAAGTTTTCGTCAAAGGCCAGTCATGATCCTGTGGCCCCACTCAACCTTGGGGATATGTTGTATTCCATGAAAAGTTTGATGTGGCGGGACGCAGGCCTCATTCGTGAGGGATCCCAACTTAAAGATTCGCTGGAGAAGCTCCGGTTTTGGGAAAAGGTGCTTCTCCGGCGCGAAGGCCATTCTCCGGGTCTCTTGGATTTGCGGAACATGCTGCTTACCTCACGACTCCTTTGCTTTTCAGCTTTCTCTCGAGAGGAAAGTCGCGGGACTCATTTTCGGCGGGATTTCCCTGAAGAATCGCAGGAAAAGGGGCTTTTTCATACCGTTGTTCGGAGAGAGTTGCAGGCGTGAAGCTCCAGGAAACGGCAGTGCTCTTCGCAGTTCTTTCTTCCAAGCCTGAAAAAGGCGAAGAACCCCTAAAAGAGTTGGAAGCCCTTTGCGATACAGCAGGCGTTCTGGTCAAGGGTCACTTGTTGCAGGTTCGCAGGAACCCTGTGGGGGCCAGCTATTTAGGGAAGGGTAAGGTGCTAGAGCTAAAGGAGTTGATCGAAGAGAGGGAGGCCACCCTGGCAATTTGTGACGCAGAACTGAGTCCGGTTCAAGGCCGGAATCTTGAAAGGGCTTTGGGGGTCCGCATTGTGGATCGGAGCGAGCTTATTTTGGCCATTTTTGCCGATCATGCCCAAACCAAACAGGCTCGTCTCCAGGTCGAATTGGCGAGGCGCCAATATGAGCTTCCCCGGCTTAAAAGAATGTGGACCCACCTTCATCGTGAGCGAGGAGGAACCGGGACCATGGGGGGAATGGGTGAAAAACAAATCGAAGTCGACCGGCGCTTGATGAAAGGGCAGATCTCCACCCTCAAAAAACGACTCAAAGAAATTGAAAAGAGGCGAGCTCGCGAAGTGCGCTCTCGAGGGAAACAGTTTCGTGTTTCTCTGGTGGGATACACAAATGCCGGGAAATCCAGCTTGATGAATCGTCTGACAGGGGCCGGAGTTCTTGCGGAGGATCAGCTCTTTGCCACCTTGGATACAAGGACACGTCGCTGGGATTTGGGGGAAGGCCGCGAGGTCCTCTTGTCCGATACTGTTGGGTTTATCCGAAAGATTCCCCACCACCTGGTCGCTAGTTTTCACGCGACCCTTTCCGAAGCCTTGGAAGCGGATCTTCTCCTGGTTGTCGCGGATGCCTCGGACCCGGATGTTGAGCTAAAACTCGATTCCGTCCACGATGTCCTCGAATCCATTGGAGCTGGGGCCAAGGATCAAATTCTGGTCTTCAACAAAATGGATTTGCTGAAGACCCGGCAGCATCTTCCTCTCTTGAAGGGGCCCCATCCCCGAGCCATTCCCGTCTCGGCCTATAATGGTGAAGGCTTGGACGAACTTTCCAAAAAGGTCCGTAGTGCTGCCGATGCATTTTCCAAGGACCTCTGGATTGAAATCCCCTACGAAGAGGGCCAGCTCCTCGCCCTTTTGCGCGAAAAAGCCACAGTTTTAGAAGAGAAGTTTGAGAACCAAGGCGTTCGAATGAAGGTACGGATTAGCCCTGCTTTGATGGCGACGATTGAAAGTCGTGGAGTGCGTCGCCTTCCCGCTTGAGGGCGCCATGTTCGGGGTGAGGTTTCTGGCTTAGTTTCTTTTTGCGCTTCTTCGGCCCTTCGGGATTTGGGGGAGGGGAGGAAGAATGACTCGAGTTCCCGGCTTGAGGCTTTTCGCGTCCCCCTCCGTCCAACCATTGAGTTTCAAGACTTGCTCCAACCGGGTGGGGTCTTTGAGAACTTCTTTACAGATCCCATAGAGAGTTTGACCTTTTTGAAGCTGGATCCATCTCTTTGTGGAGGCAGGCTTGGGAGATGGCACCGAGCGTGGGTTGGGTGAAGGGGAGAGGGAAAGGGTCTTGGGGGCTGAGGAGGGTTTTTGGGCCGGTTTTGGGCTTGGGGCTGGGGTGGAGAGTTGGAGCAGAGGGGCGTCCCCGCCAACAAGGAGGTCAAGCCGGTTCTTTGCCGGGATTTTAGGGGTTGCCCTGACTTCCTTGCGGCTGATGCCGCTTTGGAGAAGGAAGGCAGCCCCAAACATCCCGAAAAGGAGAAAGAGGAAGAGCCACGTCCGTGCTTTCATTTGAGAGACTATAACGGACAAGGCCCTTTCGATGCTCGTTAACTCGTAACGACCTGAGGTTTTCCGGACTGGTGTTCCTTGGAGCCTTTGGGAGTCTTATTTTTCTCGAGTTTGGTAAGCCAAACGACCAGGGGATTTGCGACCCAGATGGAGGAGTAGGTTCCCACAATGATGCCGGCCATCATCGCGAAGGAGAAGCCCTCCAGGACACTACCCGCACCCCGGTTGAAGATGAACTGACATGCCACCACGATAAAGGTCGTTAAGGATGTCAGAACGGTTCGGGAGAGGGTTTGGTCCACAGAAGAATCTACGGTCTCAATGAAGGACTCATGGCCCCCAAGCTTATTTTTGAGATCCAAGTTTTCTCGAATTCGGTCGAAGACCACAATCGTGTCATTGAGGGAATATCCAATGATGGTCAAGAAGGCAGCGATCATGGGGAGGTCCAATTCGGCGTGGATCAACCCCAAAGAGTGAAACAAGACGGTGAGCCCTAGAGTAATGGAGACATCGTGGACCAGCGCCAAGGAAGCGGCGATCCCATATTTGAACTCATGGAATCGAACCCGAATGTACAGGATGATAACCAGGAGAGAGAGAAGGATTGCTCCAATCGCAGCGTCCCGGAGTTCTCCTACAGCCCTCGAGCCAATAAGAGATTCTTCCGGAAACGGAGAGGACAGGTGGAGGGGTTTTCCCTCTACGTCCTTTAAATCCTTGATGGCATCTCGGATCCGGAAGGGGATGACCGCTTTGGAAACCCCTGCTTCCATATCCAGGTCGAGCTTAATGGAACGACCCTCTTTCGCATCTTTCAGGATTTTTCCTGTTTGATGATCAATGGCTGTGATGCTGTTGACTGAATATTGGTTGAGGCTCTTTTTAAGTGCAGCGAGGGAGATGGGGCGAGAAGCATTAAGGGTAACCTCCACAATGGTGCCTGTTCCATCGGGGTTCTCGGCAACCTTGATGTCGGAGAAGGGGTCCTCTGCAAGCCTGTTCCCCAAGATCCTGCGGAGATCCTCGGTATAGGGAAGCGTGAAGACCTTCCCTTTGGCCTTGGCTTCATCCTGTTTTTTGACAAGATCTTCCCTTTGCTTGGGGGTGAGCTTGAGTTTGATGGAAAACTCGAGGGCCTTTTTGTCCTTGGTGGTTTTCCCAATGGTGGTGACTTGTGGGTTAGGGAACTGCTTGTGGAACTGGGCATCCTTGTCCATCAGGTTCAGGATGGACTTCTGTGTCATCGGATTTTTCAACGCGACCCTGATTGCGGCACCACCGGTGAAGTCCAGCCCGAACTTATCCTTTGGCGGGGTCATGAAGAAAACCGCGAGCATCCCGATGACCATCAGAATGCTTATGACCGAAGTGAATTTCCGGAAGCGGAGGAGATGGAGGTTGGGTTTGGTGAAAAGCCTGAGCATCGTCAGCTTGCTGACCCACTTCTTGACGAGGAGGTAGTGGAACATGAGTTTGCCGCCATAGATGGCGATAAACACTGAGGTCACGATACCCAGCATAAGGGTGACAGCGAAACCGCGGATCGGGCCGATCCCAACATTGTAGAGGATCATTCCCGTCAGGAAGGTTGTGATATTTGCGTCCAGAATCGTGGACATCGCTTTTTCGAAACCAGCTTCAATGGAACGTTTCAGGTCCTTCCCGATATCGATTTCTTCGCGTATTCGTTCGAAGATCAGGATGTTGGCATCCACCGCCATCCCGACGGTCAGGACGATCCCGGCAAGGCCAGGGAGGGTAAGCGTTGCCCGCATGAAGGAGAGGCCTCCCGCAATGAGCGCCAGGTTGATCAGGAGCCCGATGGCAGCGATGACCCCTGCCGCTCGGTAGTAGACGAGCATGAAGGCAAAGACCAGGATGGACGAGACGATGATGGAGATCCCACCCCGTTTAATCGCGAGGTCACCAAGAGTGGCTCCAATGGATGCCTTGCTCTGGAGTTCGGGGAGGACCTTGAGGGAGCCGGTCTTTAGTGTAAGGACGAGCTTCTGGACTTCCTGAACCGTGAAACCGCCGCTGATTTGTCCTTGCCCATCAATCCGCCCCTGGAATACAGGTGCGATCCGGACATAGCCATTCAAAATGATGGCGGAGCATTTTCCCTTGTTGCGCTCGGACCAGTCAGCGTAGATCCCTGCTTTGGCCGGGACAATAGCATAGCTCACCGCAGGAGAGTTGTCCCTTGGATCCACCGTTTGCCCAATGCTCTTTGCATCCAGGTCTTCTCCGGTGAAGAAGGGCTCGTCCTTATAGACATTGATCGGCAAGAAGTGGCGTTCCGCGAGGCTGTGGGGCGCCCAAATCCATTTGGGTTCCGCCGACCCGGGTTTCCACTTGGGATTGGGCTCTCGGAACATGGGTACCCACCGGAGCCATTTACTCTTGGGTCCTTCCGCTGTGCCACGTTTGATGTTAAAGCGGCGGATCGCGAGGGGGTCATCTTCGATGAGCTTCTTGTTGGCATCCAGCCATTTGTCGAGGCGTTTCCGTTCGGTGGGGAGGTCGAAGCGAGTGCCTGGGTAGTCATCATAGGCCACCATCCGCATCTCGAGGCGCCCCAGATCGGTGATCAGGTTTTCTACTTGTTCCGCCTCCTCCTGGCTCATTCCCGGAAGCTCAATCAGGAGCCTGTCGCGGCCCGCCTTGGTCAGGCTGGCCTCTCGGATCCCATTGGGGTCGATCCTTTGGGAGACGACGGTAATCGTCTCTTCCATGATCTTATTGTCATCAAGATCCTTGGGGACCAAGCCTCGGTTCTTGGCATCTTGGATGTCGACCCTGTAAACCAGGCGTGTTCCTCCCTGGAGGTCGAGCCCGAGCCGGAAACCTTGGGTTCCGATGAAGTATGCCCCAAGGGCAGTGAGGAAAACGAGTAGGAAGAGCCTACGAAGGGGATTCTCAACCATGAGTCCAACCGGGCATCAAGGGCTTTGCTCCTCGGGATAAGTGATTCCCCAAGGAGCCATTCGAATCGGAAGAGTGTTTACTCTTCCATCAATCATTCTGCAGAATCGCTGGATTCCGAATTCTTATTCTTATCGTCGACGGCAAGGGAGGGGTCGATGTCGAGGGAGCCTCTGAGTTTGGGATCAACCCGCACCTTAGTGAACTCCTGTCGGACCCTGGTGGCCTTGCCGATTCGATCGCGCAGGTAATAGAGTTTTGCTCTCCTTACTTTACCTCGCTGCACCACCTCGACATCACTGAGTTTGGGGGAGTGGAGGGGGAAGGTCCTCTCGACCCCTTCGCCCGCCACGATGCGCCGGACTTTCATGGTCTGACCCGTGCCTCCACCTTTGATCGCAATCACGGTCCCCTGGAAAACCTGGATGCGTTCTTTTTTGCCTTCGCGGATCTTATAGCTGACCCGGACGGTATCGCCGATGGCAAACGCAGGGAGCTTTGTCTTCATGTGCTCCAACTCAATCCTACGGATCAGGTCCATTTTTCTACTTCCTTCAATGTAAGGGAGGAAGGGTGATCCCTCCTGCCTATTGGTTTCCGGCTTCTGATGCTCCGGTGAATGACTTGTCTCTAAATTCTATGCTTAACGATGTTTGAATTTCTTTTTTGTTCAGACTCCATCCAAAAGGATTGAGCTTCTTTCTTTTTATTTTCTTCTTTTTTCCTCTGTCAGCCTCTCGCGTTGCAAGAGCCTCCAACGATCAATCTCTTTGTGGTTCCCGGATCTGAGAACTTCAGGAACCCGCATCCCATGGAAATCCAAGGGCCGCGTGTAATGAGGATGGTCCAGCAGGTCTCCTGATTGAAAGGAGTCTTGCAAGGCCGATTCCTCGCTCCCGAGGACGCCAGGAATCAGCCTGGAGACGGCCTCTATAATCGTGAGAGCGGGAATTTCTCCTCCGGAGAGAATGAAGTCGCCGAGGGAGATCTCATCCCACTCGAGTCCTTGGCGGACTCGCTCGTCGAAGCCTTCGTATCTCCCACAGAGCAGCAATATCCGTTGCTTCTTCGCGAGTTCAGCGGCTTTCTCCTGGTCGAAGGTGCGTCCCCTCGGGCTCAAGAGTATTCGATGGTGGGGACCAAAGCGGCCTTCCACCTCCTCAATAGCATCAAAGATCGGTCCAGGTTTGAGCACCATCCCCGGCCCTCCACCAAAGGGGCGGTCATCCACCTTGAAGTGGCGATCCCCAGTGAATTGCCGGAAGTCTACGAGCTGAAACCGGATATGCCCTGCGGCCTGTGCCTTTCCCAGGATGCTATCATCCAAATAAGCCCGAATGGCATCCGGAAACAGCGTAAGAACCGAGAAAAACATGAGGCCCCACAAGGCAGAAAGGGCAGATAAGTTACGCACCCTTTAGGCTTGCGTCAAGCATTGGAGAACCTGAGATTGTCTCTTCTTGTGCAAGGTCTGGGGATTCGCTACGAAGGAGGCTGTTACAGGGGGCCTTGCCCCCTTTTCAAGGGAGGATTTGCCGATGTTTACGGGCCTTGTGGAGGCAAAGGGACGCATTCTTTTTGTGCGGAGGCAGGGAGAAGGCATGGACCTTGCCATCGAGCTTGGGGCGCTGGAGGGGGATCTTGCCATTGGGGATTCTTTGGCTCTTTCTGGTTGCTGCACGACGATTACCCGCCTTTCGGGGGGACAGGGAGCCGGTCGGAAGGGAGAGGTTCATTTGACAAAGGAGACCCTTTCCTTGACTTGGTTCGGAGGGGTTTCGGCGGGGAGAGAGGTCAACTTGGAGCGGGCCTTGACGCCCACAAGCCGGATGGGGGGTCATTTTGTGCAAGGCCATGTGGATGGCCTGGGAAAGGTTCTTGGGATGGAGAAGCGGCCCGATGGCTGCGATCTTGTGTTGGACCTACCCGAGGAGGTGGCAAAATATTGTGTTCACAAGGGCTCCATCACCGTGGATGGAGTCTCCTTGACCCTTGCCCAAGTGGACCAGGGGCGAGGGAGAATCGCCTTGATTCCGCATACCATGAAAACGACAACGCTGGGAGAGCTTCGAGCGGGGATGCAGGTCCACCTGGAGGCGGACCTTTTGGGAAAATATGTTGCGCAGTTTCTTGGGGAGCGGGGGGTGCTGTAACCGAAGGATCCTGGCCTTATTGGAAAACCCCGGCGAACACCGAGAAGAAGGTTTGGACGGGCGCAGCTTCACGGACATCCTCGATGGAACGGGAGATCTGTTTGACGATGCGTTCGATGTCGTCCGCCAAGGCCCCATCATTGATCAGGCGGCCGAGGGTCGACTCCTTTCCAGCGAGGTTTGTGGAGATTTTCTTGAGGTTGCTCATGAAAGCGGAAGCCTGGTCCGTGATTTTTTTGTCATGCAATAGGGCGGCCACGACCCCGTCCCCCTTGTTGAGGGCGGCTGTGGCTTCATCCACATTCCCCAGAATTTTGTCAAAACGTTTGGCTGTATCAGGGTCCGAGATCAGTTTGCCTGCGAGGCCGGTACCCTTGCGGAGGTCTTCACTGCTCCTTTCCAGGTTGTCGACGGTGTTTTTGACCTTCTTCTTGAAATCGCTATCGCTCAGAAGCATGGCGATGGTCCCATCCCCCTTTTGAGCCTTGTCGACCGCTTCCTTGGCGGATGCGAAAAACCCTTGGGCATCGTTGTAAAGTTTTTCATCGACAATGAATTTGCCGAGGGATCCCTTGCCCTTTCGGGCGTCTTGGATGGTCTTTTTTAAGCTCTCTAAAAAGTCTTTTGCGTTGTCATACAGAGCATTGTCTTTGATCAATTTTCCTAAAGAGCCATTACCCGAGCGAACATCGTTGACGATTTGCGCGAGCCCTTCGAGGATGGCCGTCAGGCTTTCCTTGGTTGATCCTTTGGAAAACCATTCTCCCAGGGCCTCAAGGGGTGAAGCTGGTGCTTCACCTTTGATTAGTGCGCTGCCAAGTCGGAAGATTTTTTCTGATTTTCCGGGTTCGATTTGGATGATTTTTCCACCCAAAAGAGATGCAGCTGTAATCCGAATGCTATAGTCCGAACGGAGGGTTAATTCCTTGTTGAGTTGCACTTTGACCTTAATTCGCCGGACGATGTTCGCAGGTTCAAAGCGGACGTCTGAGACGATGCCATAGGGTGTGCCGAGCACAAAAACCTGGTCGCCGACTTTGAGACCCCGTGCGTCGGGAAAGTAGACCTCAAGGACTTGCTTGGGTTTGAGCGAGAAGTTCGAGAGGACAGCCGTCGCATAGAGTAAAAGGATCAAGCCTCCGAAGAAGACCAGACCCAGGACAGTGTCTTGTTTGATTTTTACCATGACGTTCCTCCCGAAACCTCGGGTTAATCCACCACGCCTCCAAGGAAGCGACGGACCAAGGGTAGTTCCGAATTGCGCATTTCACCCGGAGGGCCTTCGGCCAGGATCTTACCCTGGTCGAAGATCGCGATGATGTCTCCCACGGTGAATGCGCAAGCTCTTTTGTGGGTGACGACGACACTCGTGACGCCAAAACGGTCCTGGACATCCTTGATGAGACGATTGATGGTCTCGCTCATAATGGGATCCAACCCGGCATTGGGTTCATCGTAGAGGATGATCTTAGGATCGTTGATCAGTGCCCGGGCCAGGCTGGCCCGCTTGATCATCCCGCCGGAAATGCTGTCGGGGAGCAAATCCACCGCATGCTCTAATTCCACCAGCCGAATCACATCCATAACCTTGTCTCGGATTTCCGCCTCGGTCAGCTTGGAATTTTCTCGGAGGGGGAGGGCGATATTGTCGAAGACGGTCATCCAATTGATCAGAGCCCCGTCCTGAAAGAGATAGCCCATGTCCCTTCGAAGGCGCATCAGGCCCTGGCGATCCAAAGCGGGGACCTCTTGTCCCTCTACGCGGACCGAGCCCGAGTCCGGCTTAAGCATCCCAATGATGGTCTTGAGGGTTACGCTCTTGCCGGTTCCCGAACCGCCCATGATGACGTAGCTCTGTCCCTCTTGGACCTGGAAGCTGATTCCTTGCAGGATCTTTTTGGCTCCAAAGGCTTTGTAGACGTTTTCGAGGACGATGAAAGGTTTGCTCATCCTCAACTCCCCAGTAGCCGGTAAAAGATCCAGGTGACGATGTAGCCCAGGATGATGATCAGAAGAAAGGCAGTTTTGACTGCTTGCCGAACTGCGTTACCTACGCCGATCGCCCCTCCTCGTGCCCGGAGGCCGCAGGAGCAGCCGATGACCGAGATCGTGATCCCGAAAATCCAGGCCTTAAAGATTCCCACATAGACATCCTTGGGGAGGCCTTGCCCTAAGCTTGTCAGCGATTCTCGGGCACTGTTGAGATAATAAGGAAAGCTGATTCCCAATTGGGTTGTGGCGACGATCCCTCCCCCTGCGATTCCCACGAGGTCGGTAAGGATTGTAAGGATCGGACACATCAGGGTCAGGGCGACGACTCGAGGAAGTACGAGGAATCGGATCGGGTCAATGGACATTACCTCAAGGGCCATGATCTCTTCGCTGACATTCATGGTTCCTAGTTCAGCTGCCATGGCGGAGCCCACCGTGGCAGCCAGGATCAATGCCGTTATGAAGGGGCCCATCTCTCGGCACATGGAGATGGCAACGATATTGCCGATCAAGGTGTGTTGGCCGTACTTCTGCAGTTCCAATCCCGTCTGCAGGGAGAGAATCATCCCCGCGAAAACAGCGACAACCAGAGTCACGGGGATTGTCTTGATCCCCGCTGCGAACATTTGGTCCAGGGTGAAGCGAACCTTGAAGGGAAGGTGGGGGAGGGCTGCGATGGTCCGAAAAAGCAGGGTGAGGGAGTAGCCTGCTCCTTGGCAGGAATCCAAGACCAGTTTGCCCGCATCGTTGATAACGCCCAAAACTATCTCCGCTCCGTTCCGCCCAAAGCCTCCCTGCCCTTCTTGGGTGCGGAAGGTTTCAATGGACCCCAAGTAAAAGGGAAGAATTGAAAGAGTCGAAATACTCCGGATCCATCCTCATTCTTCTCGAGGTTGAAGAGGAATGGTACCGAAGCTTGGTATCTGCGGCCAGCGAAGTTACGGCTGGAAAACAAATGAGCGAAACTCCGGAAACGTGAGTTCCCTCTTCGGTCCTCTTCTCTTGTCGCGAGCGTCCAGATCCAATCATAGGCTGGGTCGACCCCAGCCGCGAATGAACCGTCATAGGGCCAAGGAGCTAGGATCCTCCAACGTTTGCGGCCTTCTTCTTTCTTTCGTTTGAAGAGAGGGAAGAGCCGGGTATGTCTAAGAATTTGTCTTCCTTTTGTTCCGTCCTTCTTTTTGGCGTGAACGGAGATGTCCCAAAAGAAGGGAAGAACCCAGAAGTCATCCCGCGTGCGTCTTTGGTCTTCGAAGTGCCTGCTCCAGATCAAGGGGTAGAGTAGAAGGAGGCTGCGTTGGGTTTTGGTCATGGTGGAAGCGACGAGAGGGAGGATCCACCATTGTTTGAGGTTCTTTCCATCCCAGCTGTTTTTTAAGTACCGAACCAAAGGCCAGGGAAAATCCCAGAAATTGTAGTCTCCTTCCTTCTCGCTGGATTGTCTGGCATGGCCGTGTTTGAAAAAGGGCCACAAAAAGGTCCAGGAGAGGAAGGCTGCGCTGGATTTGTATCCAAATAGGGGGAAAAAGAAAAAGCTCGAGGCTGGGGATTCTGTGTGAAGTCTTTCCCGCCCCCAGTGGAAAAAGGGCCATAGGGCCGTGTAGCGCTCATAGCGTCCTGGATAGACGCTTTCCCCGTAAAAGGGGAGAACCCGCCACCAATAAGGGCGATCGGGCTCAGAGCTGCTGCCCCAACCGATGAAAGGCCAGAGGTAATAGCTTGCCTTGGTTTTTCCTCGTTTCGTCCAGAGATGGAGAGGGAAAAGGGCAAAACTGATCTTGTCGTAGGTGAGGAAATTCTTGAGGGTTCCGTAGAAGGGAATAAAAGCGAAGTAATTTTCGCCTGCGGTGGAGCTTCCGCCCCAAATCAGGGGTGTGGCCATCCAGTCCCGGTCATAGGCTCCTTTTTTTCCTTCATGGAGATGTTCTCGGTATTGGAAGAGAGGCATGAAGCGTAGTGAAGTCTCTTCCTCGTCCTCGTAGCTGAGTCCGAGAGGGGCTATGAATTCGTTGCGCACCTTTCTTCGGTCTTTGGAGGTGACACGCCGCCAGAAGGGGCGGATACGGAAGTCATGAGCACCGTCCTCTCTTCTTTCCCAATGAAAAAGAGGCCAAAGGATGTCCAATTCCGCCAATTGTCCATCCGGCGCCACCCGGTGCCGGTACAGAGGGGAGAAATTCAGCTCGTCCGGAAAGACACCGCAGGAGGTGAACAGAGTCAGTAAGAGCAGAAAAAACCTTTGTTTCATCCCATATTCCTGGAGGAACGGCCTGGGGATCCTTGGCGGAACTTGTGACCAGAAGAAAAGATAGCGGGGATGTTCTCGGGATCCATTTGGAATTTTGAGAAGGCCCGCGTTCAATATCCAAAAAACGGGGCTACGCTTTTTTCGGAAACAATCTCCAAAAACAATAAGGGGTCATTTTGTGAAGCGCATTTTTTCTGGTATTCAACCGACGACCGACGGCTTCCATTTGGGCAATTATCTTGGTGCAGTGCGAAATTGGGTCGAGCTGCAGGACGAGTATGAATGCTTCTTTTGTGTGGTGGATCTGCATGCCTTGACCATTCGGCCCGATCCGAAAACCCTTCGGAGCAATGTCCAAAAATTGGCCATCGCCCTCCTGGCTTCGGGAGTGGATCCCAAGCGTTCCTTGCTCTTTGTTCAATCTGAGGTGCATGAGCACGCTGAGCTTGCCTGGATTTTGGATTGCGTAACCCAACTGGGGGATCTCAATCGGATGACTCAGTTCAAGGACAAGAGCGAACAGAACCAGGGAAATGTCAATGCCGGCCTCTATACTTATCCTGTGCTTCAGACCGCCGATATCGCTCTGTATCGAGCCACCCATGTTCCTGTAGGTGAAGATCAGGTGCAGCATCTTGAGTTGGCCCGCGAGATTGTGCGGCGTTTCCATTTTGTTTATGGGAAGACCTTCCCCGAGCCGCAGGTCCTCCTTTCCAAAGCGCCTCGCGTTTTGGGCCTGGACGGAAAAAGCAAGATGTCCAAGAGCAAGGACAATTACATCGGGATCAATGAGGATCCGGATGCGATCATGAAAAAACTTCGCTCAGCGGTGACGGATCCTCAGCGCCTGCGCCGGAGTGACCCGGGAGATCCCAAGGTCTGCAATATCTGGAATCTCCACCAATTTTTCACATCCGAGGAGAAACGGAAGGAGATTTACGAAGGCTGTGTCAGCGCGGGCATTGGCTGTGTGGATTGTAAAAAAATTCTTTGGGAGGGGATCACCAAGGTGACGGAGCCGATTCGAAAACGTTCGGCTGAGCTGGAGGAAGACCCGGACTATGTGCAGGATGTTTTGCGGGAGAGTGCTTCAAAGGCCCGCGAGATCGCGAAAAACACCATGCGGGATGTCCGCCAAGCGATTGGGTTGACTCGGGGGGAAGAATGAAGCTAAGAAAGATTCTGAGGAAGCTCCATGTCTTTATCTGGGCCTTGGCTCTTTGTGGAGGACTTTTGTCCTGTGTGAGTTCAGGTGGTCGAGGCAGCAAAAAGGACTCTCAAGCAAAAGAAGCGCCCAAGCATTTTGTGAGCAAAGCTTATATGGAGAAGCTGGGAAAGCTGTTTGCTCCCATGGAGAAAAAGGATGCCATCCTTGCGGACCGCCTGGAGGTCACGATGAGTGCCTCTCTTTGGGATCAGGTCACTCATCCTGCAGGTAGTGATTTTCATCAAATCAAGCGCCTGAAAAAGCGTGGGAGTCTCGATTCGGAGTATCGCTTTTTGAATCTTCGAGGAGGAACAAGCCTCCCCTTGAAGTTTAAAGTGGGAAAGGTGACCCTAATCATCATCCAAACGGCGGTGTTTCATATCCTTGGGGGAGGAGAGCCCGTTTTCCGGCTCAAGGCAGAGGGCAATGCAGCGTATTCTACAAAGGGAAGGACCGAAGATGGGCTGGAGAGTCTCCTGGTCCAAAAGGGCAAGGTCCAGTTGATTCGCGAATGATTCTTGCAATGCGGGAGGTCAGGCTTGGGGGGCTTCGCTTCTGGGGGATCCTTTTCCTGGCCCTCCTGGGGGGCTGTGGGGTCCAGGCCGGCCCTTCGAGCGAGTTGTCCCAGGTCTTGGAATCTTGCGCAGCCCAAAGGGATAGGGAGAGCTTGGCTCTGGCCTCAGAGGAGATTATCGCCGGGCGCATGAACGAGGCCTTGGAGAGGCTCCGGGCCTTGGCCCCCAAGAACTTGGGGAACGCCCGCATTCCTTTAATGGCGGTTCGGGCCTTGCATCGCCTCTCTTTGGAGCCCCATCCGGGGAGAATCCAAACACCTGAGGAGCTTGAGCGGGAACAACGAAAAAAATGGGAGGCTCTCTACAAGGGGCGGAGTTCAAAAGATCCGGTGGTACGCAGCAACCTTCTCTTTGCCCGGGCTCTCTTTACCGACGATCGGGACCAGCGGGCGGACCTGATCCATAAGGCCCTCAAAGCCAACCCAAAGCACTATTTCGCCATTGTTCTGCAAGCGGAAGAACTCTGGCGCCGCGGGGAAACCCGCAAGGCTTCTAACCTTCTAAAAACCTCGGTGGCTCTCTCGCCTACTCTCGCAGAGTCTTGGCTCCTCCTTGCGAGGCTCTCCCTTGAGCGCGGAAGCGTCCGGCTTCCCAGGAAACATTTGGAGACCTATCTTTCCCTGCGTCCCCTGGATCGGAATGTCCGAAAAAACCTAGTTCGCCTCCTCGTCCATGAGTTGAACGATGGGGATGCGGCCCTTGGGCATCTCAAAGACCTGTTGGCCGCCGATCCCAAAGACATTGAATCCTTAATGCATCTTGGGGCTGCGAGATGGCGCAAAGGCCAATATGCAAAAGCGGCGGCTATCTATCTGCGGATTCTCAGGCTCAACCCTGGGGAAACACGTGCAGCCCTCAACCTCGGCAATCTCTATTTTGAGGCCTATAAAAAGCCGGTTTTGGCCTGGAAAGCCTATCAATATCTTCTGGGCTTGCCTCCCTCTGACGACCCCTTTGCCATCATGAGCCAAAAACTCTTTGTTCCGACCCGGCTGAAAAAAATCGAAAAGATCTTCAAGGAGAAAAAACGCCCCCTTCCGACCCTCCCCAAGAGCCTCGAAGATTTGCGCGTCCCCCTTGCTGAAGGGGGTGTCCCTCTTGGAAAGGAGCTTCTGGATTGATCGCTCTTCTGCAACGAGTGGAGCAGGCGGAGGTTCGGGTTGGGGGAGAGGTCGTGGGGGCCATCGGAAGGGGTCTGCTGGTGTTTCTGGGGGTGGAAAAATCCGATGTGGAAAACGCAGAAGGGGAGAAAACGAATGCTGAGGCCAAGGCTCGGCGCCTGGCGGGCCGAGTGGCCCACTACCGCTGTTTTCCCTCAGAGGACGGCAGTAAGCCTATGGACAAAAGCCTCTTGGACTTGGGGCTCGCCGTCCTGGTCGTCAGCCAATTCACCCTCTGCGCCCAAACAAACAAGGGCCGCCGGCCCAGTTTCGATCCCGCCGCCCCTCCGGACCAAGCAAAGCCTCTTTATGAGTCCTTTAAGCAAGCCCTCATGCAGGAAGGGTTGGGCCAAGTCGAAGGCGGCCTTTTTGGAGCTATGATGAAGGTCTCCCTTGTCAACGATGGCCCCGTGACTCTGTGGCTCCAAGGCTAGCCTGAGAGCCTCGCGAGGCATTCAACGCTTCATGACCGAGAATTCCACGACCTGTTTTCCAGGTTTTGGCTGGATTTGAAGATCCTTGAATGGCCATTTCTTTTTCCTTTTGGGTCGGTAGCCCTTCAGGGTGATGCCCGGGGGAACTCCTGTGAGTTGAAACCTTCCCTTGCTGCACTCAGCCCAATAAACGAAATGGCGGTACAACAAGCGGTCTAGGGTTGGGGACAGTCCCAGGGGAGTCCATTTCAAATAACCGCTCCACGGTTTGCCGTCTGTAGAAACGCAGTTGCCCTCAAGGGTCACGCCCTTCTTTAAAGAGATTTTGATCTCCTTTTGGTCCGGGCCAAGGCGACCCCACCCAAAGACCGAAGGCTGGTCTTGTGTCACAAAGCTCCGAGAATAGAAATACAAAAAGCATGTTTCCGGAGGGAGCCAAAGGGAAAAGGTCAAAGAAGATGTTTGGAGGAAAACCCGATCTTCAAAATAGAAACCCGAGGAACCCTGGGAAAGCTCATACATGTTGAGTTCAATCGGTTTTGCCATTTTCGAAGAAAGATGGATCGTTCTTTTTTGGAGAGGGAGAACCTCGATCCAAAACGGTAAGGCTTTTGCCCTGGGAATCTTGAACTCTGAAAAGTCCCGGGATTCTTCAAC
>JALSSW010000057.1 GCA_026984035.1 Planctomycetota bacterium | reverse complement strand
TATATTCCTCGGGGGGTAAGCCCTCTCCCTCTGAGCCTTCCAAGTCATAGGCCCCGACCGGCTCCCCACCGGAAACAGGCTCCTTTTCCGAAACAGGCTCCTCGCTACTCTGCCCAAAGATCGAAGGATCACCCCACCTTGCAGCTTCCTGGGCAGAAGGAATCCCGAAGCGACTCCCTTGGGCAGGCACTTCCTCCTCTTCTTCCTCCGCAAAGATTTCATCCTCGAAGATTTCGTTCTGAAGAGCTTCCTGCCCCAAATCCTCTTGGTCAAAGGTATCGAGATCGGGGTTATGCCCACCATTCTCATTAAAGAGTCCTCCCACCTCTTCGGTGGACATGCCCTTTTCATCGCCCAGCCCCGAGTCGAACAGATACTCTTCTTCCTCCGCCAAGGTTGAGGCATGCGCCTCCTCCCTGGATGTGAACTCCAGGGACTCTTCCGGGGGAGTATTCTGTTCTTCCAAACCGAAGATCTCCTCCTCAAGTTCCCGAACATCCTCACTTCCGAGCTCATCTTCCTCTGAAGCGATGAACGACGAAGAGAAAGAAACCTCTGCAGGATCACCTTCAATCTCAAAGCTGAATTCATCTTCCTCAAGGGAATCTACAGAATGGGCTTTTTGAGAACCCCCATCGGCTCCAAGGATTTCCTCGAAGCCCGTAAGATCTGCATCACCTTGGTCTTCCCCACCAAAAACAACCGAAGAATCGCCGAGTTTCGACTCTTGGCCATCCGAGGCTTCATCCTCCCAAATAAACTCCAACTCCTCATCCGTCCGTGTGGACGAAGAGCTCCCTTCGGCCCTTTCCAGAGGACCTAAAAACTCATCCTCATCTTCCTCTTCAAGCAAAAAGGCAAACTCTTCAGCATCCTCATCCGAATCCAAGGAAAAGGATCCATCCTCATCCATCTCCTTTTCTTCATCTTCTTCATCGAAGATCCCGAAGATCTCATCTTCGTCTGGAACTCCAGCGAGCTCCTGCCCTGAAGAATGATCCGAGACATCATCAAACTCGATCAAAAACTCAGGGTCGTCTTGCTCGAAGTCTTCCCCAAACTCCCCCTCGAATTCCCGATCTTCTTCGTTGTCCCGATACGATTCGTCTGTCGCCATGGCGGAATGTCTCCCGTTATTGCTCCTCTTTACGAGGAGAATCCAGAGGCTTGGGTCCTTTCATTGATAGGTAGCCTCCAAGCAACTATCGGCAGAATCCGGCCCTAGTATGTAGGGGAGATGGGCCTGGTTTTTTCCATCCTGCGCAAGAAAGAGAAAGACCCCTTAGGAAGGCAGTTTTGGGTTCTAGTTGTTGCCGGGGAGCCGGCGAAGAATGCGGCGGTCCCCTTTTCGGGCCGTGAGGCCGGAGCGGTCGAAATTCTCCAGAAGGGGCATGAGGAACTTCCGTGAAGTCCCGAGGAGATCTCGCAGCTTAGGGATCTCAAGAACCCCTCCAAGCTCGTTTCCACAGACGCTGGCAGCAGCATCCATCGCAGCATCGTAAGCCTTGCGTCCCCAGAAAAAATCATGCCCCACCAGGATCGCTCCCTTGGTTTCGAGCAAAGCCTCCAGAAGGGTCTCGCCTTCCTTGCCAAAGCGATCCCGGATTTCTTTTCGGTTATGCGGTCGGGCACCGGCTTCTTCCAGAAAGTCTTGGAGTTCTTGAAGGCGTTTTCGCTCACCGGAATTGAGGCGATCCTCACGGCTGGGGTCCTGGACCAAGCCTCCCGGCAAAAAACGCAGGTCACCTCGAGAGGCCAGGACATTGAGCGCTGCCCCAAGGACGGGACCCGGAGCCCCTTCGCGCACTTCGTTCAGAGGGATCGTCGAACTCAAAGGATGCTCCTGGAACCAGGTTTCCATCCGCGTCCGAATTCGGAGAATCTCACGCTCCACACTCTTACCATGAAAGAGCAAACCCGCCTTGGAATCCTCCTGGATCTGCGCAGCTCCCTCGGAACCATCGCTCAATGACTCCATGACCGATTCCAACTCCTCGGCAGTCCAACCAAGGCGACCACAGCAAGCCTCTCGACTCATGCCTGAAGCCCCGACTTCCGAGAGCAAAAGGAGGAGCCGGTCTTTGGGAGAACCCAGACTCTTTTCTTTTTCCCGAAGATGCAGGAGGACCGGATCTTTAAAACGCCGAAGGCGCCGACCAAAGGTCCCCAGGACCCGGCCTCCCGCCAAGGTCCGCGAAGGGGACATGCGCCGAAGGAGAAGCAAATCTCCGGGGCAAGCAGTGACCATCTCTCTCACAAAGACCTGGGCGATCCCCTTTTCTCCCCCCCGTAACTCTCGTTTATCAAGGAGGAAAACACGGGCCATGGTCTCCAAGGTCCCCATGTGCAAATGCACCTCCTCACCATGTTGGAGTGGCTCCACGTCCGACACCATTTGAAGGGAGAGTTCCAGCTTTTGGGTCCGATCAAAGACAGCCGGAACAGCCAGCACATCCCCCCTCCTCACCTCCTCCATGGGAATCTCGGGAAGATTCAAAGCTGCCGAGTGGCCAGCACAAGCCCGCTCAACTTTGGAACCGTAAGCCTGGATGGCCCTCACCCGGGACTCCAGCCCGCGCCCCACGACTTCGAGCCGATCCCCAATACCAATGGACCCTGACAAGGGGATGCCCGTCAGGATGGTTCCGAATCCAGGTTTGGAGAAGACTCGCTGCACAGGCAAACGAAACAAGCCTTCGGCGCTCCGGGGCCGAAGTTTGGAAACCTCGACAGCAAGAGTCTCCACCAATTCCGGGAGGCCCTCTTCGGTCACGGAGGAAACCTTGAGCACTGGGGCATCCTCAAAACAGGTCCCAAGGATTGTTTCCCGGACCTGAAGCTCCGCAATCTCCAGTAACTCAGAGTCCACCAAGTCGATTTTCGTCAGGAGGACCATCCCCCTTTCCACACCTAAAAGGTTGAGAATGTCCAAATGCTCCAAAGTCTGGGGCATGACCCCATCATCCGCCGCCACCACCAGGAGGGCGAAGTCGATCGAAGTCGCCCCAGCCACCATGTTCTTGAGAAACCTTTCATGACCGGGGACATCCACAATGCCAACCAGGGTCCCATCCGGCAGACGCAAAGGAGCAAAACCCAGGTCTATGGTCAGACCGCGCTCCTTCTCTTCCCGGAGGCGATCAGGGTCAATGCCTGTCAGTTTCCGCACAAGGCTGGATTTCCCATGGTCCACATGGCCTGCGGTACCCACGATGATGGGATGGATCTTGGTCTTGGAGGAAGAAGCCATCTCAATTCCTCTCCTCTGGAGAAGGGTCAGCCGAAAAAGCTAGGACCTATTGAACTTCGTTGTTCCCTTCGGTGTTCTCGGATTCCATGGGAGCCTCCGAAGTGGACTGGGATGATTGTGGAGATGCTGGGGGTTCGGCGGATTCTAGGGGTTTTGCAGGTTTTGCAGGTTTTGCGGGTTCGGCGGGCTCTGCGGGCTCACTGTCGGGATCGAAAAGAAAGCGCCCACAGGTCCGGCAAGTCACCAAAACCTTATTGGTCCCATTGGCCAACATCGCCCAGTCGTTCGGTGTCAACTTGGTGAAGCATCCACTGCAATAACGCCGCTCCGCCGGTACCACCGCCGTCCCTTCGCGAGAAGCAAAGATCTCTTCATAACGCAAAAGGAATTCGCTGGGGATTTCATCCGCCTTGGCTTTGCGCTCATCGGCGACCTCTTGCTTCTTGGATTCCAACTCAGCCCGGAGAGACTCCGCCTCGACAAGGAAAGCTTGGAAGGTTTCCTTCTCCTCGGCCACAGATGCCTCCAAAGCGGCGATCTTGGGATTCAGAGTCTCCTGCTCCTCCATCAGCTCCAGCTGTTCGTTTTGGAGCTCTTCTCGGTCCCGCTGCAAATAGCGAATTTGGTGGCGGGCAGCTTCGTATTCGGAGGGGCTCGAGGCTTGATTCAGATAAGCCTCCTGTTTTTTGATCCCTGTCTCGATGGCCCCCACTTTTGTTTCGAGGCTTGCAACCTGGACTTCGATTTCCTTGCAGCGCTCTTTTAAAAGGGCAAGCTCACCCTCCAATTTTTTGAGCTTCTTTTTTCGGTCCTCGGTTTCCCGAGGGAGGCTGTCGAGTTTTTTCTGGGCGAGAGCGACCTTTTGGTCAATTTTTTGGAGGGAGAAGAGTTTGGCGACGACTGGATGCAACGAGGACCTCCGAGCCCAAAGACAAGAGGATCCCTCCGAAGCGGGGCCCGGAGGGCAAAACAGGCGGAGAAGTTTAGCCCTTTAGGTCATCGTTGTCGAGATGCCGCTGGAAATAATGGGAGGAAGATCTTTCAGCCGAGTTGCTCAGCATCGACATTCCCGTTCAAAAAGCCACCCAACTTTCGGGCTCGGACAGGATGCTGAAGTTTGCGAACGGCCTTGGCTTCGATCTGTCGAACCCTCTCGCGGGTAACTCGGAAAATCCGACCAACCTCCTCGAGCGTATAGGTATATCCATCCCCGATCCCATAGCGCAGCCGGATGATCTCCCGCTCCCTAAAAGTCAAGGTATCGAGGACATCTCCGACACGCTCCTTGAGCATCTCCCGCGAAGCGCTCTCGGCCGGGGATTCGACCTTGTCGTCTTCAATGAAGTCACCAAAATACGAATCGTCGCTCTCACCGATCGGGCGATCCAAGGAAATAGGCTGCTTGCTGATCTTCATGACCCGCTTGGCCTCATCCACCGAGATCTCGCCGGCCTCGGCAATCTCCTCGATCGTAGGCTCACGCCCCTTCTGCTGGACCAGTTTCCGCGTGATATTCCGGAGCTTGCTCATGGTCTCAATCATGTGGACCGGGATCCGGATCGTCCGAGCCTGGTCAGCAATGGATCGTGTAATGGCCTGGCGAATCCACCAGGTCGCATAGGTCGAGAACTTGTAACCCCTGCGATATTCGTATTTTTCGACCGCCTTCATCAGGCCCGTATTGCCTTCTTGAATCAGATCAAGGAAGGAAAGCCCCCGGTTTCGATACTTCTTGGCAATGGAGACCACGAGGCGCAGGTTGCCCGAGGAAAGCAGGCGCTTGGCCTCCTCGTAATCCGCGCAGGCTCGCTGCACATCCCGCACTCTCCGCGCCATACGCTCATAGGTTTCCAAGCCCCGGGCTTCAGCCTCCAGAATGCGCGCCTGAAGTTCCTTCCTGCGCTTGGGGTTGGCCTGCTTGGCCGCACGCACAAGGCTGTCCACCTCCATAAAGCGTTTCTCCAACATCTCTACGAAAGGCCGAACCTTCTTGATCTGGAGATTCAGCTCCTCGATCAGGATCACGCACTTGCGCATCCTCCGGTAAAGCCCTTTGCGTAACTCTATGGCATCCGCCTTCTTGAGGCGCTTTGTGCGATAGGTCATAAAATCCTGGCGATTGCGCTCATAAAGCCGTTCCAGGGTCGCAATCACAGAGGGAATCCGGATCTGTAGATCACTCTTCCCCACGTCCGGATCCTGCTGGTTGACCTTGATCGTCCGGTCAAAGGCAACCTCTCCTCGCACAACGTCTTTGAGAATACGAATGGCTTCTTCGACCCCAAAACCGGACATCAAGACCATCTTCCGAAACTGCGTCCGGGTCAGCTCGATTTTCCGCGCAAGGCTGATCTCCTGATTCCTTGTCAAAAGAGGGATCTCCCCCATTTGAGTCAAATAGATCCGAACAGGATCATCGATTTTCTCCGGGATGTCCGAGAGGAGACTGGTCGCTTTCCTTGTTCGAATCGGTGCGACTGTAGGGATCACCTCCTCATCCACCAGAGGAGCTGCATCCTCTTCATCGGGAGCATCGACGTTCTTCAGAGGATCTTCGATTTTCACATCCTCTTCAAGAGTCCCCGCACCAAAGTCGAGTCCGTCCCCTTCACCGTCATTGACGATTTCGAGGTGGTTCGCATCCAAGATTTCCAGGATCCGATTGACCTTGTCGGGAGTAAACAACTCTTCCGGAAGGATGGTGTTCAAATCCGAATAAGTCAGAAATCCGTTTCTTTTTCCTTCGTCAATCAGACGTTGGACAAAAGGTTCAAGTTGTTCCATCATTCCTCAAGGGGGGGGAGGACCAAAAAGAGGGGGATGTCTCCGCTAGACCCCCAAAGGTCTATCCAATGGGGTCAAGTGCTTAAAATTTCCAGGGGAGTACATCAAAAAAGCCAAAGATTCTACGCTGAAAAAATACAATTTGGCAATCTCCGGGGGAATATTGGCAAAATAACCTGAACTTTCGCCGATGAGGCGTGACCTTATCCCAAAGAAGAGCACCACAGAAGAGCAACAAAAGAGTAAAGAACAAAAGTAAGAAAGGGGAACAAAAAAGCTCGATCTTGTTACAAAACAAGACCTTAGGCCTTAGACATCCCACTCATCAACCGCCAAATTCGGAGAAATTCCGGCTCCAAAGCCGAAACCCCACCTGCATCGCCGGCCTGAGAGGCCTGTCGGATCCGTTCCCGGAGAAGAGCCGCCTCTCTCCGCAAGAACCTTTCCTGCAAGAACCTTACACTATCCCGGATCGCTTGCCCGGGATCCTTCAAAGTCCTTGCGAGGCGCTCCAATCTTAGGACCCTGGCTTGGCCCACGGGATCCTCGGTGAAAGGGGCCAACCACTCGCGCAGGAGACCCTCCGAACTCGGCACATCTCCGGTCTCAAGGACCCTTTCCCGCAATGTGCTGAGGACCTTCGCCGCAAAGGGATCCTGGATCTTGGGAGGATCGGCCTTGTACTGGGAAAAGGCCCAGCACTCGTCAAAGAGTAAAAAAGTTTCGGGCTCGCTCAGGATCGAGGCGAGAATGTGATCCCAAGCCTTGCTTTCGGGACTCTCCGGCAGGTTCTTGACAGAACCATTCTCTCGGCCTTGCTGCCCTCGGCCGGGCAGGGGACGACGCCCACCACCCCCCAATTGGAAAGCCTGGGGGTCCAGATAAAGCCGCCGGGAAAATTCTTGGACCAGGATTTGACGATGTGCCGGATCCGGCACTTCTCGAAGAACCTCCCGGCAGGCGCCAACGACCGAAGCCTTCCCCTCGGGTGTTCCCAGGGGAAAGCGCATTCCCAAAAGCTCGATAAAGACCTCGACCGCAGGTTTCGCCTGATCGCAGAGTTCTTGGAGAGCCTCCTTGCCTCCCTTTGCGACGAGATCCGCCGGATCGACCCCATCGTCCAAGAGGGCGATTCTTGCCGGGACCATCGCTGTGGCGAGGCCTTGGTAAGCACGCTCGGCCGCTTGCCTCCCCGCACGGTCCCCATCAAACAAGAGGATCGCCCCCTTACGCGAAAAACGTTGGATCAAACGTGCATGCTCAGAAGTCAAACTGGTGCCGAGGGTCGCCACGGCATTCCGCATCCCGGCCAGATGGGCAGCGATCACATCGGTATACCCCTCCATGATGATCAAGGGATCATCATTCCGTTCCTTGGCCTTGCGGAATTCTGCGAGCCCGAAGAGCAGGCGTCGCTTATTGAAGACCGGGGACTCCTTCGAGTTCAAATACTTGGGTTCCCGCTCGGATTCGAAACCTGGAAGAATCCGTCCTCCAAACCCGACACAGCGATTTCGCTCATCAGCAATCGGAAACATCAAGCGGTTGCGGAATCGGTCATAGAGTTCCCCCGAATGCGCCCGCCCCAAGAGGCCCAGTTGCAGGCCCAGCTCGAGGGGCAATTTCTTTTTGCGAAAATGCTCCACCAGGGGAGCGGGAGAACCGCCGGGCGCAAAACCGATCCCAAAGCTCTCCCGTGCCGCCATGAGCCCTCGGCTCGCGGCATAGCGCCGGGCAGCCTCAGCCCCTCGAAGCTCGAAGGCTTGGAAATAAAACTGACGCACCGATTCGAGGACGCCAAAAGCATCCCGCTTTTGTCCCGCCTCCTTGGAAGCTCTCCCCCCCATGCGCGGAACCTCCATCCCCTGGCGCTCCGCGAGGATGCGCAGGGCCTCCGGAAAATCCACCCGCTCGGTCTCCATGACCCAGTTGAACACATCTCCTCCCTTGTGGCAGCCGAAGCAGTGATAGTGCTGCGACTCAGGATTGACATGGAAGGATGGCGTCTTTTCGGTGTGAAAGGGGCAGCAAGCCTTGTAACTCCGACCCGATCTCTTGAGCGAGATCTGCTCGGAAACCAACTCTACGAGATCGTTGCGCGCTCGGACTTCTTCTTTGAAACGCTCCCTATCGAATGAATCCACGACTCTCCCTCCCCTCGAGCTGCCAATAACATCTCCCCAAAAACTTCCCCAGCGAGCGCGCCTTGGGGGACGCCTCCTGCCGACAAGGCGAGGATTATACATCCAGCCCCAGTTCCAGGAACCCAAAGCAAAAAAGTTCCAACAACTCCTCCCCGCAAAGGCGCTCGGGGCGCCAGCCCAAGCGAGCCTCCGGCCAGGCCAGGCCCCCGTCCGGGTCCACGAGCTTGGGAACCAAATCCGCCCAGCCCAAAGACTTCAGGCCATTTCGAAGAGCCTTCCGCCTCGAAGCAAAGAGCCTCCGCAGAAAACGCCCAAAGGCCTCCCGCTCCCTCTCCTCAAGCCCGAGAAAAGGGACAGCCTCTCTCCGCTCCAAGGTCAGCAGCGCCGAATCCACCTTCGGCCGCGGCCGAAACACTTCGGGGGACACCCTTTTTTGGATCCTGACCTCGAAGGCCGCCTGCACCAGGATGCCCAGAGGACCGTAGTCTTTGGAGCCGGGGGCCGCCGCCAGCCTGCGCCCCATCTCCCACTGGACCAGACAGGCCATGCGGGCGGGCGGGATCTCACAAGAGGCAAGTCCCGCAAGAACAGGCCCGGCCACAGAATAGGGAAGATTGCTCATCAAGGCGTAGGGCCGCCCCGGCACTCCGGCCTCCCGGAGCTTCTCCAAAAAAAGGGGGTTCAGCTTGCCTCGCTGAAGAATATCCAGGACCACAAGATCCAAGCTGCCCTCAACACCCCAGGAGGAGACTTCCTCCTCCAAAAAAGCCGCCAACCTTTGATCCACTTCGAAGGCCAGGACCCTTGCCCCTCTCTCCAGCAGGGGCCGGGTCAAGGATCCGGGGCCGGGACCGATCTCCACCACAAGGTCCGAAGGCCCAAGGGGGAAGGTCTCGGCAATGCTCCTGAGCAGGTTCGTATCCACCAAAAAGTTTTGCCCCAGGAGACTGCTGGGAGAGAAACCCCGTTCGCCGAGCTTGCGCTTCAATCGTTGAAAGGCCGATTCCTCCTTCAACGCAGGATCCTCCCGGCTTCCAGCGCCCAAGGTCCAGGCACCCCCAGGCCGAGAGAAGCCCTCAGACGCATTCGCCCCTCATAGGCCGCCTGGAATTCTTGGGCAAAGCGCAGCAAGAAGAGCCGAAGTCCCTCCAAGTCCCGCTCCCCAGGCCTTCCCGGGGCAGTCTCCAAACAAGCCAAAAAGGTCCAAGGATCCGTCGCCAGCCGCAGGCCTAGATCCGATGCGCTTTCCCGAGGATCGAAGACCCGCAACCCATAGCGATCCAAAAGAAAAGGAGGGGTCCCTCGGATCCAAGGCAGACTCAAATCCTGAAGATAACTGAAACCCAAGGTCACAAAACCAAAGACTTCATCCTGGGGAAGCTCCTCCCAAGGGCCCAAGAAACCCGGAAAAACAAGAGGGACCGGCCCCAAAAAACCCATCCCTTGGAGCAAAAAATACTGTGGCCCCAGCGGCATCTTTCGATAGAAATCCTCCGGCCTCTTCTCGGGAAGATCCAGGAGCTGCAACTCCATCCCGCCAAAGAGAGGATCCTGCGTCCACTCCCCGACATTGCCCAAGAGGTCGTAGCAAGAATCCTCCCGGGCCGGATCCCTCCCCGATTCAAAGGTCCCCACAGGCGTCGGACGTCCCAAGCCCAACTCAAGGGTGTTCGCTCGCAGGAGCCCAAAACGATCCCCCCAAGGAAAGCGGTAGCCTCCATGCCCTGTCACCGCTTGCTTCCATTCCCCAACGGTTGGAAGACGGCCGAAATAAGCCTTGGCCAGGGCTTGGGCAAGCCCTAGGTCCACGCTCCCCAGGGGACGGTCGACTTCTCTGGGGCGCCCCCTCCTCTCGGCTTCTTTGGCCAAGATCGGAAAGTCATCGGCCTTTCCCCGGAAAACCGCGAGATCTTCCCCCCGCAGCTCAAACCGCGACAAAAAATAAAGCCCTCCATCTCCCGGCCGACGATACGCGGTCCAATTGGAGAGAAACGCTCCTCGAGGATCTGCGACCCCCAAAGTCTCCTGCTCCCCACAGGAAGCCCCCAGAAAACAGAGCAAGGCAAGGAGAGCCACCCGCAGCCTGGGAAGCCTCGCCAAGCCAGGGACAGGCCAGCGGATGGAAGGCTTCCAACCCGGCCCCACGAAACCCGCCTATTTCGCCTGGAGGTAGATCTCGACCCTGCGGTTTTTACCCTTCGATGAAGGAGAAAGAGTCACAGGATGATTGGGTCCATAGCCCCTGATCACCAAATGGTCATAGGGGATCCCCTTGGCCCGAAAGAATTCCGCCACCGCAAGAGCCCGGCCCACGGAGAGGTGGAGGTTGGACTTCCAAGCGCTCTTGCGAATGGGGTCGTTATCCGTGTATCCGTCAATCCGAATCGTCTTCCCACTTTCCCGCAAAAGGGGGATGACCTGGGAAAGAGTGGCTTTGCCGGATTTGGAGATCACCGCACGCCCGGAGGAAAAGAGAACCTCACCTTGAATCCGGAAGCCAACTTCGCCCTTTGCATTGGAAATCACCTTGATGCCGGACATCTTGTTGTTTCCACCCAAGCTCTCGAACTTATCGAGGAGAGCTTGCAGGCGCTTTTTCTTGGCCGCCAACTCTTTGAGATCCTGGTCCAAGACCTCGCCGGCTTGGGCCTTTTTACGGAGAGACTCGTTCTCCTTTTCCAGACCCTTGAGATAACGATCATATTGTTCCAAGGTCCGTGTCAGACCCTCATTTTTGTTGAGGACCCCCATGTAGGTTCCCTTGGAGACGCAGGAAATGGGGGCAAGGAGGGCCAGCCCCAAGCCAAGGATTCGGACCAGAGAGGAGCGTTTGGAATTGGGCATCATAGCTTCGGATCGATCATGTTTCGGGAAGACGTTCTTTCAGACGTTCCGCGATCATATCGAGCGAAGGCTCAGGAGTCCGCTACAAAACAACAAGAGCTGACTCCCCGCAAGCGGGGGGACAGCTCCGGGCCTTTTTCTAAGAAGGGCCGAGGGGGGGGAAACCCACTGGGTCCAACCCCACCGCCTTCAACCCACCTGCGTCCTCAGGATCCAGCGAAGCTCCAGAAAAGGAGCCAAAAGGCCTACTTCTGGAACATATCCGCAAGCCACTGGGTGACCGGAGTCGTCTGGCCCTTGGAGATCGACCAAGCGACAAACAGCCCAAAGAAAAGGAAGACCGCTGTCACAACAAAAAGGCCCTTCACCCAAGCAGGCTCTTCTTCTTCCTTTTGGTCCTTTCGGAGAGCCGCGGTCCGGCTCCGACCACGCACAGCCCGGCCACCCCCATTGCTGACGGGCGCCAAGACTTCGGGAGCCTCCTCGATCTCCTCCTCGACCTCGAGGGCGTCGGGAGTCAGATCCAAGGTGTCCTCTTCTTCAAGAAGAGAATCATCCTCGAGAATCTCGGTTGCCATGCCGGTGCTGTCGTCATCCTCGTCCGCAAAGACAAGCTCTTCCGTCAGCTCATCACCTAGAGCGGCACCCTGGACCCTGGCATCAATGTCTTTTTTGTTGACACGGATCCCACCTGCACCACGACGAGCGCGGATCTCATCCGCTGAAATCAATTCTTCAAGCTCCTTGCGGCTCATATTGAGTTCGCGCAGAGCTTCGTCAAAAGGCATGAATTCTTCTTCAACCACGGGGATGGCCTCCCAGTTTCACAAACAGAAATACGGATAAGTAAAAACGGACGTTCTGGATCGGTTCCCGGACTGTGGGGATGGCGGGGGCCGTCCAACCGTCTCCGAGGGACCATGTAGGGGTTTCAGATCCCCGATGTACCGAACGCCCAAGTATACAAGGCTTTCCAGCGGATGGAGAGAAAAAAGGCGCAGCCTCACAGACAAGCCCACACTACTTTCCATCTCCAGTTTCTAAACCGTTTTGCTTAAAACGCTTATACAAGTCCTCGTAGCCGAGTTCCGACTCGTCATTAAAGGCATTGAGCCGAAGGTCGAGATCGATCCGCCGCGCCCCCACAAAAACCAAGCGCCTTGTGGACCTCGCCCCCCCCCGCGCCTCATAGACGGCAAGTTGCTTGTTTTTCGCATCCAGGACATAGAGGACCTGCTGCCCCACACCATAGCTTCCCGTGACCGCGATCAGGTCTCCAGCCGCCCCCATCGAACCTCCCCCGCCCTCATAGACGAGAGGTTGGGGCTTCGTCCCCCCCACCCCCTTGCGCGGATCCGGTTTCTTGATGGGACCTCCCCCCACCCGCCGCCCCTGCGGCGACAGGTTCCTCGGCGGCATCCAATTCGCCGGCAGTTCCGTCGCCTCGAGCTTTGTGGCTCGGGGAGCCTTCCGCCCCAAAAAGAAAGCCAAGACGGCCACCAGCGCCCAGGGCAAGTTACGAGACAGGTCCCAGTTTTTTCCAACAGGCATGATCAACACTCCTCCACAATTCCCAGTTTTAATCCTGCTCCCAAATCGAAGGACCTCATCCTAACCGAATTCAGGGACCTGTCTGCATCCAGCCCAATCTTCCCAAGCTTTTCCGGCCTGCGGAGGCCATGCATCACGCCTTTCTTTTCCAAGCCTTGCCATGCACGCCCACAGCCGCCTCGGAAAAGACTGAGAAATCCAAAGGAGCGTCCCAAGCTGCCAACAGGCTCAACGAATCCTGTTTCGAGTGCGGTTCGTTCGTAAAACAGGACGCTTGGCCCCGGGCACAATGTCATAAAACAGCCCCTGGATCATCAATTCCTGGCCCTTTAAGGCGGGGAGGTTCGGCATGACCAAGGCTAAGTTCGCCCTCCCTTGACCCGGTTTTACAAACACCCGCCCAAGGGGAAACATCGCACTCGGGTCCAAGGCCCAGAGTCCAATGCCGGGAAGGGGGATCTGCGCTCCACGGAAAGAAGCAAAAAGGTTGAAGATTCCCGCACCCGGCGTCCGGTAACAAGAAAGGACACGTCGTTCTCCCAAGGGCCAGTCTCTAGGGTCCAACAGCAATTGAAGCCGCAGATTGAAATGAACGTTTACCAAGGCCCCCATATAGGGCTCTCCCACGAATAGGTCCAGGTCCCCATCCTGATCGATGTCCATCATCTGTGCCTGGATCCCCCCATAAGGATTGTAGAGTCTGAACCTCGACATGAATTCGAAATACAGCCTTCCTTCCCGGAAAAACCCCTTGCCATCATTTACATAGAGCCTCCAGAAGACTTGACAAGAAGGATCCCAAGCCGTCTGACAATTGGGGCCTCCCCCATAAATAATGTCAAGATCTCCATCCTGGTCCACATCCCCCATGACCACCCAGCTTGTGGGTTGTTTGCGGGGCTTAAAACGGGTTTGGGTCGCATCGCGAAAACCGCCCTTCCCATCATTGATGAAAAGATGGTTGCCCACAGACCAATTCGCTGTCACTACGTCCAGATCTCCATCCCCATCCACATCCCCCAAAGCAAGGTCGTTGGTCGCATCACGAGTTTCGGGAAGACCCTTTCCTATACTGAAAAAACCCTTCCCGTTATTGATGAGGACCACATTCGGCTGCTTGGGGCGTCTCGCCGCGAAACTGCCATTGGCATACACAAGATCCAGATCCCCATCTCCATCCAAATCCCCGGCACGGATGGCCCCGGGAGAGAAACCACCAATCACAGACTTCGGAAGGCGGATGCCTCCCTCATCCTTAAAAAAACCCTTCCCATTGTTGATGTAGAGATGGTCCTGCCCTGAAACCCCCACAAGAAGATCCAGGTCTCCGTCCCGATCCACGTCCAAGGCAAGACAGGTGGTCGTAACATCGAAGTTTTTGGGAAGTCGGCGAGAAGCTTCGTCCGTGAACACCCCCTTTCCATTGTTGATCAGGAGAGCATCGGCGTAGGGATAATCTGAAATCCCCCATATACTGTTGCTTTTTCCTACAAAGACATCCAGATCCCCATCTCCGTCAAAATCCCCCTTTGCGAGGCAATTCCCAAAGCCTCTAATCCGGACCTTGGTCAAGTATGGAGTCCTGTCCGGTTTAAAGACAAAGATCCCTTCGCCATCGCCCTTCCAAAAAAAGGTATCCTTCCCGAAATCGCGTTTTCCCTTGCTAACCAAAGAAAGATTCCGGCCACTTGCCTCGATGAGATCCAACGTCCCATCCCCATCAAAATCCCCCTGCACATAGGCAAGGGGAGTAATAATGGGGACTTGGGTTTTTGAAAACCATTCCCGTCCCCAATCAATTGCAAAATTTTGAGCAAATTGGGGAAAGGGCTTTGTTTGGCCTTGCAGTAGGCAGGAGCAAAGAGAAAGACATAGGAAAACCTTGTATGGCAATTTCATGGCTTTGGCCTTCCAAAAACGCTTAGGGTTTCCCTTTTTCGGCCGGATGAAAAAGGCTCGTTGCTGGCAGAGAACATTAAACATTATTTCCCCCTGCGTTCCATTTCTTTCAATAGGTTTTTCTTCCAATCGCTCCAGGTTTTACTCCCGGGACTGGGTGGGAGGCTCACCTTTGGTCCCCCTTGATAAGTTTTGTTCTTGGTTTTCCCGGTTTGCGAATTATTGATTACACAGGGACCACTCACCCCGAGGAAGGTTTGCACATTGGTCTGTCCCGACAACCCGATGTCCGCCTGACAGTTATAACGGACCCCAAACCATTGGCTATCCGGGATGACATCGGGACCCGCACTATCTCCAAATCCCCAGGCGGGGGACGCAGGCACCGTATAGGTATTGGGACCGCTGTACCCAAAAGGCCCGAAAACACCCGTACTGGCGGAATCAGACTTAAGATACCCGAAAGCTTGCGGATCATAAAGAAAGGTGGTCCCGGGAGGGTTGGGAGTCCCTTCTAAGAGGATGGAAACGGCTGGGTCGTAATAGAGATAGGGGTTATCGCTTAATAGGGAGATTCCATCCGGGGTATGGTACCAAGGATTACTCCCAAAGGGATCCAAGACAGGAGGGGTAAATAGGTTCGTAAAATAATGAGCCCATGCGGGATGGATATCCGGTAGAAGATCTCCCGAGAAATCACATTCAAGATCCTTCAAAAAAGGAGGGAGTCTTATTCCGGAAGTCCTGGTGGTATACTTATGCCTAAAAGATGCGGTTTCTCCCAGAGTTAAATTCCCCGATCCATTGGCAACCGCCTGTGTCTCCTGAACCAGGGCCCACCAAGTATAGACCTGGCCCGTGTATTGAGAAAAAACGGGCCGGTTATAGGTCCCTGGGAGATTAAAGAAAAACACCTTGGAATGATCCCCCATCGGCAGGAATAAAAACGGCCCTTGGGGATCGGGCACACAGGGTCCAAAAATCCTTGTAAAGGGGATAAAACCTCCCATTACCAGCAGGTGGACCTCATCGAAACCCAAATCCGTAACCCCGCTCCCATCGGGGTTATCTACAAACGCGGGGTGATCAAAAATCCTAGGATTTCCGTATCCCTCCCCGTCCCAATCATCTGCATGCAAAGCAGCATAATCCGCAGCTTTCCATGAAGCATTACCTTCGGTTCCATTCTGGGCTCCCGGGCTGGGAAGCCCAGGTTCGTGAGAGACAATCTGGCCATTTCCAAAAACAAGGGGATAAGAGCTGATCCCTTGGTCCACAAGGGGGTTAAGGTTTGATGCCCCGGGAGCCTGCTCATCGAAGGAAACGAGGAAAGCCAAGCGAAAATCGTGAGGTGAAACATCCCATCCTTGGGAATGCCGCAGAATGTCATTGATATAAAGGCTTCCACGGACAGGGCTATACGTTCCTGCTCTTGTATAGGGTAGTAGATCCACCCGGGGCGAGTATCCGGAGCTCGGAATGGTAACTTGGGCTGTAGTTCCCGGCCAAAAAGGCAAGCTGAATTTACTCGAGGGAATGTTCACTTGGTCAGCGCGGTATTTTTCATAGGCATTATAATCCACGTTGGGTCCGTTTCCGAAATGAGCCGTCAGATCACCAAGACTTAAACCCCAATGGGGTGCAGTATTGGAAGAGTTGATGGAACCGAATTCCCCCAAAGGATCTCCCGAGTCAAAGATATTATTGAAAACTCTGGGCTTTCCATACCCAACTTTCGCTTGTTGAGTTTGTGAGTCCCCATTCCAAAGCCCTACTCGGTTCCAGGCAATTGTATTATGGACGATGATGGGAGAATTGATATAGGTCCCATCTTCGTCACTATCAATCGCAATCCCCACCCAATTGTCCGTAATAATGCAGTTGCTTATTACAATACGAATCTTGGTTTCGATCCCGATATAGATGCCTGCACCATCAGGAAAATTCTGATCGCTATCGATCCTTGCCCCACGAACGGTGACAGAATCCAAAAAACAATCCTTCCATAAAATCTCTGAATTCGTCCCAGACACGGCATATCTAAAAATATGCAGACTCCGATGCCTGCCATCAAAGATCGTATCCAAAGCCGAAGTCCCTTGGATACAAACACGCAAGGGAACCGAAAGAGGAAAGGCCTCTCCATTATAGGGTAAACCTGAGCGGGGATCGACAGAGTCCCCCGGATCCTTGGGAGCATAAATCCCCGGTAAACATTGAATTTCAATAAACTTAATCCAATAATTTTCATTGTGTCCAGGACGGTTGGGGCGCTTCCAACCCTTACTCTGCCAATTCGTATTGGAGGTGACAAACTCACCGTTGATGTATTGAATAGCCGCAGTTACGGTTTTAAATGAATAGGGTGCCTGCTGGAGCGGTCCGGAGTTGCTGAAACCTGAATGGGGATGTTTAGTCAGGGCTAAATCCCAGTAATTCCCTCCCGACGGCCAAATTCCGTTTGGATTCAGCCCTCCATTTCTTTTGCTTTTGGCTTTGAGATCATCTCCATGAATGGGATCAACTTTAAGAAAAAAAGTGAATTCATTTCTTGCCCCTAATTGTTGTGCCATCAGGGGGCGAGAGATGAGATTGGTAACAAGAAAAGCAATCAGAAACAAAGCTGAGAAAAAGTGTGCCCCACTTTTCTCGGTTAGTTGAACAATAGGAAAAAAGGATCGCCTAAATCTTGAAGATATTAGGTTGCGGGTTGCGGGTTGCGGGTTGCGGGTTCATCAAATTTTT
>JALSSW010000056.1 GCA_026984035.1 Planctomycetota bacterium | reverse complement strand
TTGGGGTGGGGGAGTCAAGGGAGAAGGGGGCTATGGGGCCCTCTGAAATGGGACGGAGGGACAGAGGGAAGAAGGTGCCCGGCCCAGGTTACTTGGAACGGAAGAAGCGTCGGAGGCGGCTGTTGGTTTTCAGGAAGGCTTCGATTTCGGGGTGATCGCGGCGGAACTGCTGGAGCATCTCCTTGGGGAGTTCTCCTTCTTTGAGATAGCGCAGGACGCCCAGAGGTTTTCCTCGACGCAGTTCGATTTCGGCTGCCAGGAGAAAAAGGCCTAAGTCCGCCTTGTTTTTGGAAAAACGAAGGGCTTCTTTGGCATCCTTGAGGGCCTCTGCGTAGCGCCCGAAGGCCAAGTAAGCTCGGGCTCTTTGGATATAGCCGTAGGGGACTCTCCGGTTTTTCCGGATGAATCGGCCCAGCTCCGAGAGAACTTTTTTGACCCCGGTTTTGGTCCCATGGCTGGCCATGGCTCGGGCGGCTTGGACCTTGACTCCGGGATGGGAGAGCCACCGCTCCAGGGCTTGGTCCAAGCGGGCCTTGGATTTCCGATCCGGAGGGGGGAAGTGGGCAGCCAATTCGAGGGCCTGATCCAGAGCTGCTCGAGGGAGTTCCAGCTCCAGGAGGTGGGTGAGAGCACGCAAGTGCTCGGCCTTTGGGGTTTTTCCGCCGATTTTGGCGAGGTATTGGAGGAGGAGTTCTTCTTTGGAGCCGTCAGGGAGACCCAGCCCCTTCTCGAAAACGGTTTGAAAGATTTCAGGAGAAGCGATGGAAGTAAGGGCCCGTAAGGCCCCGATGCGGACCTTGGGATCCCCATGATTCAGATAGGGGATCAGGATGGGGGCGACCTCGGGGGTTCCGAGGATTTCGTAAATGCGCAGGATGCGACCTAGGAGATTTGGGGGAGCCTCTTGGAGGTTGACCTTGAGAAGAGGGAGGAGTCCTTTGGTATGGCTTTTTGCCAAAATCTCAAGAGAGCGGATCCTGTCTCGAGGGTTTTTGGATGAAAGGCCCCAGAGAATGAGATTCCGGATCAGGAGAGGGTCCTTTTGTTCAATCAACCGGAAGGTGTTGCGGTCCAGCCAGCCCTTGTTCCCCGGTTTTCGGAGTTGCTCCAACAAAAACGCGATGAGATCGGGGTCTTCGCCCCGGAGCTTATTCAAGAGTCCGTCCAAAAACTCCTGGTTTTGGAGGTAGGGGAGTTTGAGGTCGGCAAGATATTTTGTTTTGTAGGTGGGGAAGAGACGTGCTTTTTCCGCTTCGGCTTTTTTTTCGAGTTCTGTTTGAAACTGTTGCCAGGGGCTGGGGGATGTATTCTGTTTGGCTTCGTTCCCTTGGGGTTTGGGAGCCTGGGCCGACCCAGTTGAGGCAAGGAGGTTCCAGGCGAACCCAGGAAGGATGAGGCAGGCAGTGACAAATCGAAACCTAAACCTCTGTTTTGGATGAAGCTTTGTGGGAAGAATCGAAGGGATCAGCATGCTCCACATGAAGGTTTTTGGAAGGAGAATCGGCGTCAAAGGCGGACGGCGGGGGGCCTATGTCCTCTCTCGGGGGCTCTTGGCTTCCTGGATGGGAGGCCTTGACCCCTGGGAGTCTTTTGGTGGCAAAGGCCCCAGCATACGCCAAGCTTCGCCCAGGGTCTCGTCCGAAACCGCCTGGGTTCGGATCAAAAAACCTCGCAGCATACGTCGCAACCGGAAAACTTCGTTCCACATACCCTCTTTTTTCGGGGCCTGGGGCAGCGAGCTTGAAAGGGGCAAGGTTTAGGCGATGACTCGGGATTTTGATTTGCTGGTGATTGGAGGGGGGCACGCCGGGGTTGAGGCAGGCCTCGCAGCGGCCCGCATGGGAGCGCGGGTCGGGCTCATCGTCATGGAGGAGGCTTCTCTGGGGCGCATGAGTTGTAACCCCGCAATAGGCGGCGTCGGCAAGGGGCAGCTCGTCCGTGAGCTGGACGCTCTGGGGGGAGAAATGGGTCTTTGCGCGGATGAGGCAGGGATCCAATTCCGGATTCTGAATGCTAGCAAGGGGCCTGCCGTCCGCTCCCCCCGCGCCCAGTGCGACCGCGAACTCTACAATCGTTCGATGGTCCGAAGGGTTTTGGCGCAACCCGGACTCAGCGTCCTCGAAGCCGAAGCTCAGGAGATTCTGGCGGCTGAAAACACCGGGGGCCAAGGTCGCATCCCTTCGAAGGCCGGGAGGCCCGGATCCGCTTGGGTTCGAGGTGTTCGCCTCGCTGATGGAAGGGTCCTCGCCTGCCCTGCCGTCGTTTTGACGACCGGGACCTTTTTGGGCGGCATTTGTCACAGCGGAGCCAAGGCCACTCCCGGGGGCCGCGTCGGCGAAGGCGCTGCCAGCCATCTCTCCCAAAACCTTCGAGCCCTCGGTCTTCGTCTTGGCCGCCACAAGACCGGGACACCCCCCAGGTTGGCCCAGAGCAGCATCGACTTTTCCGGCTTGCAGGAGCAGCCTGGCGATCCCGTCCCCCGGCCCTTCTCTTTCCGGAGCCCTCCCCTCCACCTCGAACAGGTCTCCTGCTGGCTGACGGCCACGACCCCTGAAACCCACAGGATCATCGCTCAAAACACCCATCTTTCTGCCATTTTCGGGGGAAACATCAGCGGCCCCGGCCCCCGTTACTGCCCTTCGATCGAAGACAAGGTTCTCCGCTTCCGTGACCGGGATCGGCACCAGATCTTCCTCGAACCCGAAGGCAGGACCTCAGGACGGATCTATCCCAACGGCATCTCCACCAGCCTCCCTCCAGAGGTTCAGGAGCGCTTCCTCCGGACCATTCCCGGCTTGGAGGAATGTGAAATCCTGCAACCCGGCTATGCCGTAGAATACGACCACCTGGTCACCGACCAGCTTCGCGCCGACCTTTCGGTGCATGGAGTCCAGGGTCTCTATGCTGCGGGCCAAATCAATGGAACTTCAGGCTACGAAGAGGCTGCCGCCCAGGGGTGGATTGCCGGGGTCAACGCCATCCTCAAGCTTCGTGGAGAAGAGCCCCTGATCCTTCCGCGCAGCTCTTCCTACATAGGTGTCCTGATCGACGACCTTTGCCGCGTCAATCCAGCCGAGCCCTACCGCATGTTCACTAGCCGCGCCGAGCACCGCATGGCCCTTCGGCATGGAAGCGCCGACCTCAGGTTGACCCACTACGCCCGGGAGCTGGGTCTTCTGGGCGACGAAGATGCCCGCAGAGTCGAGCAAAAACGAAAGCACATCCAAAAGGCCCTCCATCTGCTTCGGACCCGCCGCAAGGAGGGCAAGGAACTGGCAGCCTACCTCCGCAGACCCGGCGTTCGTCTCGAAGATCTCTTCTCCCTCTGTCCCGAACTCAAAGCTCTTGGCCTGGACCGCGAAGAAGGCGAAGAAGTGTATTCAGAGATCCTCTACGAAACCTATCTCCAGCGGCAACGCAAACAGGTCGAGCGTTTCGAGAGCCTCGCCGAATTCCGCTTCCCCGAAGACTGGGATTATACCCACTTCCAAGGCCTCAAAACCGAAGCCCGCGAAATCCTGAATCGCCGAAAGCCCCGCACCCTCGCCGAAGCCCGCAACCTCCCCGGCGTCACCCCCGCCGACCTCTCCATCCTCCTCGTCGCCCTCGAACGCCGATAAGCCCTCATCCATCTCCCATCCCCCCGTAGAAAACCCGTGTGGAAAACCCGTCCGCGGGTTTTTTGGTAGAAACGCCTCCGGCGTTTCTACACCCCCCCTAACCCCTCAAAGAAGCCCGGACCAAGGTCTCGAGGTCCGGGTCCTTGAGCTTCTTTCCAACCGCCTCCACCCTCTTTCTCGATTCTTCAGGAGTAAAGCCCAGGGATTCGAGGGCGGCCCGAGCGTCCCGGAAGAGGGGGGAAGGTCCTTCCGGGCTTTCTCCCTTCGAGCTCTCCGTCTCTCCCAGGGAGAGGAGCCACTCTCTGGCCTTGTCGCTGGTTTCGAGAGCGAGGCGCTCGGCGGTTTTGGCGCCAATGCCTCGGATGGATTTCAAAAAGGGGATGTCCCTGTCCCTGAGAGCTTTGAGGAGGGCGCTCGGTTTGTCGGCGGAGAGGAGGGCGAGGGCAAGGGAGGGGCCGACGCCGCTGACCTTGAGGAACATGCGGCATAGGTCGCGTTCCGCTCGGGTGGCGAAGCCGAGAAGCCTGGGGAGGTCGTCTTGGGAGATACTGAGGGTATAGACACGCACGCTCTCCGTATCCTTTTGTTGCCCGCGGAGCCGGTCGAAGCTGCGGAGAGGGCATCGGCAGCGGTAACCGGCCGCGCTGCCCGGGAGCCCCACCCGGACGACCAACTGGGCCTCGTCGATCTTTTCGATGGGGCCTTCGAGGTAGTCGAACATCCGGCTGGGAACAATCCTTTAGCTGTTGAGGCTCAGACCCAGTTCGTCGAGCTTGGTACGGATCTCGTTGAGAGAAGTTTGCCCAAAGTTGGGGCAGGACATCAGCTCGGCCTCGGTTTTCCGACAGAGATCCCCGATCGTGCGGATCTTGAACATCTCAATGATGCGGCGGGCGCGGACCGAGAGATCGAGTTCGGCGATGGGGCGGTTTTGGGGGTCGTTGGGATTGCCTTCGACCAGTTCGATCCCTTGTGCGGGGGAGGAGGAGGACCAGTTTTGATCGAAATCCATGCCCAGTCTCAGGCCCTTGGCCCTGAGGATCTCCTGGATCTCCATGAGGGAGGTCTCGCCAAAGTTCTTGTAGGACAGGAGTTCGTTTTCGGTCTTGGTCACAAGATCCCCCAAGGTCCGAATCCCCATTTTGGAAAGGCAGTTCCGGCTCCTTACGGAAAGTTCGAAGTCGGTGATCGGGGTCCTTAAGATCTTGTTGCGCTTGTCGTCCCGCTTTACTTGGTCCTCATCGTAGGACATGTTGCGGGAAGCTTCGGCGTCTTGGAGGAACATCCGGGCCCTTTCGTTCGTGGGGCAGGCATCGAGAACTCCTTGGAAACAGCGCCCGGCCTTGCCGAACTCTCCCTGGTCCTCGAAGAGGAGGCCCAGATTGACCAGGACCGCCGAGTTAGCGGGTCCGCGATGAAGAATGGCCTCGTAGAGTTCGATCGCCTTTTCGTCTTCTCCCTTGGAGTCCAAAAGGCGCGCCAACCGAAAGGTGGCCTCGGTCAGGCTGGGATCCAGGTCTCTTGCCTCCTTAAAGAGGTCCAAGGCCTCATCGATTTTGAGCTCGCGCTCCAGGAGCCAGCCCTTGATGTAGGGAACCCAACCGCTGCCCTCGAGAAGCCCGGGGTTCTCGACAAAGGCCTTGATCTTGGCCAGGGAAGCTTCGTCTCCCCGCTCGGCTTTGCGGAGCTGGGCTTGGAGGAGGGTGGCCGCTTCGTCAGGAGTCTTGGGATCTTTGAAATGCTCAATGGCCCAGTCGGGGTTCCCGATGGAGTTCTGAGCTCTGCCGATGACAGGAGCGACCCCAGGTTGATTCAAGAACCCTTCGAGGTAGTTGATCGCCTTCTTGTAATCTCCCAACACATAGGCCCCAAGGCCCGCCGGGATGGAGGCTTCGTGCTGTTCGGCCATCCACTGCTTGAGGACTCCCCGCAGGGAGGGCTGTGCAAAGACCAGGCGACGGATCCCGAAAAGGTGGGCAAGGTCCCATGGACTCTGCTTGAGAAGTCCGATGGGATCTGGGGTGGTTGGGCTCTGAACCTGTGCGGTTTCCTCGTGATTCATGCGTGATCCCTTAAAAAGAGTTCCAGTTTGACCGTGCTGACTCGCTGCGCCTCAGGTGGCGACAGATGCTTGGCTACGGAGAAAAGCCGCGAGAGTATATAGACAGGCCTTCCCCGCTGCAAATTTCGGAGTTTAAAACGAGGGGTTCCCGAGGAGGGTGTCCAGGCTTTTTCCCAAAGCTTCTTCTCCCATGAGTTGCCTGGGGGGGCAACTGGGCGTCCAGCCGCCTTCACTCCACTCCAGAATATGGAGGAAGCCGCCCTCGGTTTCGCCGGGGAGGCCTTCGAGAAGAAAGCGGCGCTGGAAATCGGGGGACCAATAGGATGTCCCCGGGGGGACTCCCAGAGGGGGGAGGATCCGGGAGAGAAGGTCGCTGATGCGCTCAGAAGGAGGAATTGTGTTGCTGGCGAGGAACTCGGGGAGAGAAAAGGCCTCTTTGTCCAAGAGCTCCAGGCTCTCACGCAGGACCCGCCTCAGTTCGTCTGCGTCCCCGGTGGGAAAGATGGCGCCGTTTTTTCCAGGGTCGATCCAGGGGGTGATCTCCGAGTCATCGGCCGCGATCACGGGGATCCCACGCTCCATCAAGCGGCGGGGGATTTCGAGGGTTGGATCTCCGAAGGATTCAGGGCAGACGAGGAGGTCGATCTCCTCGGCGATCCGGTCCCAGGGTTGGGGGGCTTCTTTTGCTTTTACAGCTGAGAAGGCCGGCATGGGCCCCAAATAGGCGAAGTCGAGGTCGGGACGGAGCTTGGAGAGGACGTCCCCCGGATAACGCAGATCCCCAAAAAAGGAGCGGACCGAACCCCAAAGCCGCAGGGCGGCCTTCCCCTTGGGGAGTCCCAGAAAAGCTTTGAGAAGAATGTCCAATCCTCCGGTCGGATCCAAGTCCCCCAAGAAGCCGATGCGCGGGGGGCCTTTTCTTTGCCTCTCCCCGTCCGACCTTCCCGTATGAAACGCGGGGGGTGGGAAGTGCAGAGGGGCGACCCGGCTCCGATGAAAGCCCTGAGACTGGAGTACCCGCTGCACCCTTTGACTTGGGGTCAGGATGATCTCGCAGCGCATCATTTCTTCGAGGGCTCTCTGGTGGAGGCTGATGGTCATGGCGGTTTTGCCTGCCACCTCCTCCCCGAAAAAACCTTTGGTCGGAAACCGCTCCGGGCTCAGTCGTTGTTTCCAAGTCTCGCCGATGCAGGCAACACAGGAGTCCGTCTCGATACTTTCGCAGCGTTTGCGCTCCCGGTTGACGAGCTTGCGCCTGGGGCAGAGAGGCCAGGCATCCGCCAGAAGGAGGATGGTGGAGATCCCAAGATCGGAGAGGAGTTTGGGGAGGATTAAGGGGAAGCCCTGCCACCGGTGGATGATGGCGGCTTGGATGTTTTCTTTGGTTTTCTTTTCGAGGAGAAAGCGCTTCAGCTCGATTTCCTCACTTTTGGCCCGAAAAAGGTCAGGAAACTCTAGGCTTTGTCCCTGAACCTTCCCGAGGAGGAAGCCCTCGAAAGTTTGAAAATGGAAGGGTTCGATGAGGGTCTGGCTCTGTCTTCCCACCTTTTTTGGAGCGATGGGGACCGGCTCCCAGCCTCGATCCCGGAGTTCGAGCGCCAGCTCCCAGAACCAATCCCCCCAGGGGTCGTAGTCCTTGCGAGTCGAGCCAAAAAGAAGCACCTTGGGAGGATTCATTGGGAAGAGGGTCAAGAGAAGCCCCGTCGTCACTACCCGGTGACGTGGGGGGCGAAGCGGGAACGATACCTTGAAATGAGGTTAAAAAGAACGGGAATACAGCCCGACCCCATTGGGCTTTGAAGGGGTTTTGGCCCTTGCCTTTCTTTCGGCTTGGGCAAGGGATTTGCATAAGCCCCCCCGGACCAAGTATGAAAGGGACTTAAAACATGAAGTCGGGAAAGAAAAAAATGGGATGGATGATGGGTTTTGGAGGGTTTTCCCTCCTGACCATCCTCTCGGGAGGCTCCGGAAGCTCCATGGTGGGGAGCAAGGGTGGGGAAATGGTTTTGACCCAAAACTCTCCCGCCGGGACCGAGAGAACGCATCTGGATCTGCGGGCAGTTTCTTTCAAAAAAGGCCCAAGCATCCGTCCGGTGAGGATCTACCGGGTCAGTACGGTGGTTCCCTGGCCCCGGGGGCTCGCCTGGTATGGAGACCGACTCATCGTCCTTGCCCGGGGGAGGCATCGCAGGGCAGGAGGGTTGGATCCAAGGATCCAGGACCAGGCGGGCACTCTCTTTTTGTTAGACCCGGACCTCGGCGAGGAGGTGCTTCCTTCTTCATCTCCTCCGTTAGTGGGGCCTGATGAACCAGTTTCTAAGCCCCCTTCGAAGACCAACGGTGTTATCTTCGCCCGTCCTCAGAGTCCGACCTTTCACCTCTACGACCCCAGCATTGCGCCCGCAGAGGCCCACGAGATCGACCGGCCCTATTGCAGCCTGGTGCACGACCCCGCCTCGCAGAGTTTCTTTATTTGCGGCTTCTCGGGTATTGACCTGCCGGGGAGCAAGTTTCGTAAAAACGCAACGGACTCGATCCTGCGCTTCGACCTCCGCAATCATCTTTGGTCTGTTGTGGAGAGCCATGCGAGTCAAAAGGTGCCTGTCTCCGCCCTCAGCAAAGTCGTTCCCAATACCTTTTTTCCCCATCACGATCCCAAGACCCAGGCTCCTCCGCATGGTTGGCTCAATGGTCCCGACGCTCTTTGCATCGGTGGGAACTCTCTTTTTGCAGCAGCCAAGGACAACCACTTGGTGGTTTCCTATGACCTCCGTGCCTTGCGCAAGAATCCTCTTGCAGCGGCGCCCCCATCTCGTGTGATCCTCGGCCCCAAGCAGCGGATCTTGGTGGGAAAGGAGCTGCGTGTCATTCCCGTCCTCGGCCCTTCAGCCCTGACTGTTTACAAAGGATATCTCTACGTGGGATACAGGACGACCTCAGTTGTTGTGCGCTATCCCCTCGACCAAGCTGGGAATCTTCAAAGGGGGAAACCCGGAGAGCTGATTGCGGTTTTCGAACCGTACGATCCCAAGACGAGGCGAAGCGCCAATCTGATTGACATGGCCTTCAACACCAAGGGGGAACTCTTTGTCTCCTGCTCCAAGGAGGGCCGGATCTGGAACATCGGCAAGCCCGACCCTAGCCGTGTTTTCCAGGGGAATGATCAGCTCAAAACGCTGCCGACAAGCGCCCCGCCCTATGCGGATCTTCGAATCCTTCTCGGAAAGAAGACAGCTTGCGGCAACATCCTGTTTGATCAAAAGGATCGTTTGTTTCTCTGCGCGGGAAACTATGACACCCCTTCCAGGAAGTTGGCGGGGGTGATCTACCGGATCGATCCCCGCTAGGCTGAGTAGGCTTTAAGTTGGATGCACTGTATGGTCTATTCCAACACACGATGGAACTTGGCCCTTCCAGGTTGGCCCAGGGGGGATGGCCCCAAGCCCAGGTCCCAGGCTTGGGGCGTAGATCTTAAGACCTTAGGTAGAGGGTAACCGCATTTGTTGCCCCTGTGATGGCCGAGAAGTTGGAGTTAAAGAGAATCCCAGCAAAATATGAATAGCGGGGATTCAGTCCGATGATGCTTCTTGGATCACTGATTTTTGGGAAACTGTGTCCCTGGGCATTGATCTTAGCCATAAAGCCGTGGAAGGCGGTTCCCCGAAGGATGGATAGGCCAAGGGTTGTGCAAAGAGGATCGTAGTTCAGGGGAAGATGATGTCCTCCGGGCAAGTTTAGGCCTGGGGAAGTTCCCTTACAGCTCCAGAGAATTAAAGCCCAATGTCCCTTGTTGCAGGGAGCAGTAAGGACCATGTTCCGACTCCCTTTTCGATTGCGAGGAAAGGCTTGCCAGAAATAATTGTATTGAAAGCTTCCTCGATATTCCAAATGTCGGCTGCATCCACTGGGGCCTTTGCGGGTGGTGCGAAAAAGGCGTTTGTTGTTGCCTTCGTTTGATTCTTTGATCCGATTTGTTCGGTCAATCCAAACGGCAAAGTAAGCAGGTTGGGAGCTCTTATCGACTTGGGAGGGCACAAGGACCTTTTTGGAAATTGTTTTTGATCCGTTTGCACCCAAAGAAATCCAGACCGATCCTAAAAAGAGATCGTTTGTCGTGATCTTATTGTCAAAAGAAAGGAAAAACTCGTTCGCGAAAGACCGGGTTCCCACAGGCTTTCGGTTTTTGATCGTTGCACGTAGAGTGACCCGGGTGCCCGAAGTGACGGCGGATGGGGCGGAAAAACTTTGGGCCCAAAGGTCAGGTAAAGCTGTTCCGGAGATGTTGACCGTCCAACTTCTACTGTGGGAGAGTATGCCATTGGGATCTTTGCGCACCATAGGGGTTTTATCTCGAACCTCCAAGCGAAGGGTATGCTTACCTGTGGAATAGGAGGAGCTGTTGAAAGAAAAGCTTGTACCTCCTGATTGTTTCAGGCTTCCATCAACCAACCAGCGTATGGAAACAGAAGCGGGAACCAGGTTGTTGAAGCGGAATGTCTGCGTTTGTGGTTTGTTCAGGCTCACAGAGGAGGCTGTGGGAATGGGGTTTTCGATGGGATTCACCGTGAGATAACCCTGTTTCAACTCCTGCTCAATACAAACCTCGCAAAGCGGCGCGCTAAGAGAACGCATCAAACAGTTGGATTTGGGGCGATAAAGCCCTTTATTGTAGTAGCGGGCTCCCTCGAAAGCGCTAATCCCATTGAAGCCTAACCAAAGCGGCCATTTGGCCTTACCCGTTTTATCTTTTGTGACGTTGGGCTCAGTCGGTTCTGAACCAGTGTATGTGCTTGTGTGACCACCATATTCATCGGCAAGTTTTCCAAAGGAATGTCCGAATTCGTGGGTTTGTACCTTGGGAGCGGAGGAGCCGTTGTAGGAAACCGCGAATGTGGAAGCGCAGCCCCCATACTTTGGGTCATTGACAAACACCAAAACTCTCCCATCGACATCAGGGGCTAAGGCCGCGTCTGATGTCGCGAGAGATGTATTCTTGATGGTAATGCAGCGGACGACTCCTCCGGAATTATAGGTGGCGTCATAGGCGGTATTTCTGGTGATCGGGGGATTGTTCTCAGGATGATCTGCCCCCGATTCAACAGAAGCTCGAAATACGGAATGGATGTTGAAAAACTTTTTATAAGTTTTGAAAGGTTCCCGGCTGAAGAAATCCGTTGTCCAACGAGAAATATCATTATAAAACTTCGTTCTTTCGCTGGATCGGTACCCATCCGCCAAAACAACAATATCGTAGCGATTGGAGCTTGGACCGTTGTTGAAATGGGTTTTTACAACGGGGGTTGTCAGGGGGGTGGGCGCTGAATGGAAGGCCAGATCCAAGTCTTTGCGAGATGCGTTTAAGAGTGTGCGTTGCCTTCCTCCGGTTTTGACAAGTAGCAACTCCAAGTGCTTTATTTGGTTTCCGAGGTCAGGGATTTTTACTAAAAGACTGATATGGGGGGCCAGGATTCTATCTCCGGATACAAGGATCTTTCCTTTGCGCTGATCCTGGAAAAGGTTGAAGGGGCTAAGGTCCACGGGAAGACGTGTTAGCACTTTCCCCATTCCGTCGCGGAGTAGGATTGTCCCCTGGCTTTTTTGGTTTTCTTTCAGGTGCCAGGAAAATGCCAAGTTTTTTTTCCAAGCCCGTTTGATATGCAAAGAATTTGCATCCCCCTCGAGTTGTAAGAGAAGAGTTTTGGCAGGCATTGAATCCAGGGGGGGGTGGATTCTTTGCCCTTGCAGAAGAGAGGGACAAAACCAACTTAAGCTGATACCAACAGCTAAAAGAGGTAGCTTCATGAGTAGTCCTTTATGAGATGATGAACCCGCTTGGTTCCCAGGATTGGGGTTCCTGGGAAGATTGGATTTCTGATCCATGAAAGAACTGGAACGTTGGAGAAAAACACTGGATCTCTTCCCAAGAGCTTTGCAGGTCCAAGAGAGACGATATAAATGAAAGAACAACAGCCCTTATTAAATGATATTGCTGCAGGTAGAAGCAAGTTTTTTTGGGGTTTGGTCTAGGTTTGAGCCATGGGCAAAACTCAATCTAACCTAAACAGCTTGGATAAAATCGGTTCCTTTTGAAAGAACCAAACCATTCTGTTTCTGCCGCTGGTATCCTATTTCCTATGGGCGAACACGACGTCAACGATCACCAAAACCAGGCCCAAAGCCAAACCTTCATGAAGAACCTCCTCGACGAGGTTCGGGTCTTCGAGCGCATGCTCCAGAAACCCGATCTTTTTGAATCGGGGGTCAGGCGCATCGGGGCCGAGCAGGAAATGTTTTTGATCGACGGGTCTTGTCGTCCCGCCAATCTTTCCGGCCCCATTCTTTCCAAGCTCAAGGATCAAAGGTTCACGACCGAGCTCGCGCAATTCAATCTCGAAGCCAATCTCTCTCCCCAAATTCTTGGGGGGGATTGTTTGCGTCGCATGGAAAACGAATGCCGGGCTCTCGTAAACCAAGCCCGGGAGGCAGCCCGGGCGCAAGGGGGCGAGGTCCTGCTCACGGGGATTCTTCCTACGATTCTCCAGTCCGATCTCAGTTTGGACAACATGACTCCCAACCCCCGCTATCGTGCCTTGAACGATGCCGTGATTGCGCTCCGAGGCGGGGAGGTTCACATCCTCATCAAGGGGGTCGATGAGCTGGATATCCAGCATGACAATGTCATGTTGGAGGCGGTGAATACAAGTTTCCAAGTTCATTTCCAGGTGCATCCGAAGGAGTTTGCAAACCTCTATAACTTGGCCCAGGTTGTGACGGCTCCGGTGCTCGCAGCTGCGGTGAACTCTCCTACCCTGATGGGCCGCAGGCTCTGGAAGGAGACGAGAATTGCAGTTTTTCAGCATTCGGTGGATGCAAGGTCGGTTGCTCACCAGGCCAGGGGGAATCGGCCTCGTGTGCATTTTGGAGACGATTGGATCCGTGAGTCCGTTTTGGAGATTATCAAGGAGGACATCGCGAGATTTCGGGTCATGTTGACCACAGAGATCGATGAGACGGCTGTCGAAGAGTTCGAGGCCGGGAAGGCTCCCCATTTCAAAGCGCTGCGTCTCCACAACGGGACCGTCTATCGCTGGAATCGGGCCTGCTACGGGGTCAAGGATGGGGTGGCTCACCTCAGGATCGAAAACCGGGTGCTTCCCTCCGGACCGACGATATTGGACGAGGTGGCCAATGCAGCTTTCTTCTTCGGTCTGTTGAGCGGGCTTTCGCATGAGCTGCCCGATGTGCGGGAGCGGATGAAGTTTGCCGACGCGAAGACGAATTTTCTTGCTGCTGCCCGCAGGGGACTCAAGGCCCAGTTTACTTGGTTTGACGGCCGTAACTATTCGGCACAGGAGCTGATCCTCGAAGAGCTTTTGCCCGAGGCGAGGCGGGGGCTTCTGGAGGTGAACATCGATCCCGAGGATGTGGATCGCTACCTCAATGTGATCGAGGAGCGGGTGCGGCGAGGGGCCACTGGCTCGGATTGGGCTCTTCGGAGCTTGGAAGCAATGGGAGAGAAGGTTACGGCCGATCAGAAGATGAAGGCGCTCTGCAGGGGGCAGCTAAGGATGCAGCTTGAGGAAAGGCCCGTGGGGACCTGGGAGCCGGTGGGCATTGAGGATGCTCCTGATTGGAGGGAGAGCTATCAGACGGTAGGGCAATTCATGACGACGGATCTGTTTACGGTTCGGCCGGGGGATCTTGTGGATTTTGCAGCGAGCTTGATGGATTGGGAGCACATCCGCCATGTCCCGGTGGAGGATGACAGCGGGCGCTTGGTAGGCCTTGTGTCGCATCGAGCCTTGCTCCGTTTGGTGGCCGAGGGGAAGGGTTCGGAGGTGGAGCCTGTGGCGGTCTCTTCGATCATGAAAACGGATCCTTTGACTGTGGAACCGGGGACGAAAACGCTGGAGGCCATCCGTTTGATGCAGGATCGAAGGGTCGGTTGTCTACCGGTAGTGGAAGGCGGAAAGCTTGTTGGCATCGTGACCGAGCGGGATCTCGTTTTTGTTGCGGCCAAGCTGGTCGAAGAACAACTGAAGAACTCCTGAGGCCTTTGGGGTACTCTCCAGGTTGACCGAGAAGAAGGGGGACGAGGGGAAAAGGCGAATGGGCCGGAGAAGAAGAGAGATCCAAGGCATGGATGAACGCAGGGCCAGAGAAGAAGAGGATGGGAATCGGCTTCGCCGGGAGGGGAGCGCTCCGGTCGAGCTTTCCTCCTTGGAGAGGGTTTTGGGTTCCTTTGGGGAGGATCCCGAGGGGCCTTTGTTTTTATTTACTGCGGGGATCCACGGCAATGAACGTGCGGGTGTTGAGGCTGTGCAGCGGGTGTTCGCCGCGCTTAGGGAGCGTGATGGAACCCCGGTGGGGAGGTTTCAAGGGCGCTGTGTGGCCTTTGCTGGAAATCTGAAGGGACTCCAAAAGGGGGTGCGCTATCTCGACCAGGATCTGAATCGGCTCTGGACCCCAAAAAAACTCGCCAATCTCCTTGCGCGGGATCCGAGGAAGGACGACGCGGAGGAAGCCGAGGCTCGTGAGCTCCTTGGCTGCTTCGAAAAAGAGTTGTCCCGCGCAAAAGGCAAGGTCTTGATCATGGACCTCCATACCAGTTCAGCGGACGGGCCGCCCTTTTCCTGCATGGGGGACACCATCCCCAATCGCAAATTGGCATTTGCTCTTCCGGTTCCCGTGATTCTGGGACTGGAGGAGGCGATCGATGGGGCCATGTTGGATTGGTTCTACGAAAATGGCCATGTGGCCATTGCCGTGGAAGGTGGCAAGCACGAGAGTAAGGAGACTGTGGACAATCTTGAGGCCATGGTGTGGATCTCCCTCGTTGCAGCGGGCAATTTATGCGCAAGGGAAGTCCCAAGGCTGGGGGATTTCCAACGTCTCCTGGAGCGGGAGGTCCGGGGTATCCCGCATATCGTCGAGATCCGTTACCGGGAGGTGATCCGGCGGGGTGAAAACTTCCATATGATCCCGGGGTTTAAGACCTTCGATTGGATCCCAAAGGGGACAGCTCTTGCGGAGAAGGATGGCAGAGTCCTGCGGGCGGAGGAGGATAGCTATGTCCTTCTTCCGCTCTACCAGGGGCAGGGGGAAGACGGGTTTTTCCTGGGGCGGAGGGTCCCGCGATTCTGGCTCCTGCTTGCCTCCCTGCTGAGGCGTCTTCGTGCAAGCAAGTTGCTGCCCCTCCTCCCCGGGGTCCGCAGGCATCCAGGAAAAAAGGACTGTTTCATGGTCGATCCCAAGATTGCCCGCTGGGGGACGGTTCAAGTCTTCCACCTTCTTGGGTATCGTCGGCGCCGCCCGGAAGGAGACCAATTGGTCTTCTCCCGTCGTCCTCAATGGTAGGAGGGCCATGGGAGAGGGGTTTGGATTCAGCAAACAGGAGTGCTGTATGTCGATTCACGACCAGATAAAGAAGATCCTTGAGGAAATAGGGGAAAACCCCGAGAGGGAGGGTCTTCGGGAAACCCCTCTTCGGGTGGAAAAGGCCCTGGGCGACCTCACAAGGGGTTACCGGGAAGATCCCCGTGAGATCATCGGCAAGGGACTCTTCGAGGCGGAATGCGACGAGATGGTCGTTGTCAAGGAAATCGAGCTGTATTCGCTCTGCGAACACCACATGCTGCCTTTTTTCGGGAAGGCTCACGTTGCCTACATTCCCGACAAAAAAATCGTAGGCCTTTCCAAGATCGCCCGGGTGGTTGATATCTTCGCCCGCAGGCTCCAGGTGCAGGAACGCATGACAGTGCAGATTGCGGAGGCCTTTGAAGATGTTTTGAAACCCAAGGGGGTGGCCGTTTTGATCGAAGCAGCACACCTCTGCATGATGATGAGAGGTGTGCAGAAGCAAAACTCCCTGACGGTGACCTCCTGTGTGCGAGGGCGTTTTCGAAGTGATGACAGGACGCGTTCGGAGTTTATGCGGATCCTCCATGGGCACAGGGGCTGAGCTTGGTGGATGGCAGCCTAGGGGAAGGCGAAGGGCGGCCTAAGACACCCTGGCCTCTTCCGCCCGGGGATTGGCCAAGCCGAGAGGAAGCACGGAAGGCTCTCCTCTTCCAGCCCATTCAGATGGGTTCCTTGACTCTTCACCGAAGGACTTGGGTCCCCGCCATGGTCCCTTGGAGAGCGACGGAGGAGGGTTTTGTCACCGAGGCCAACATCGATTGGTACGGGCGTTTTGCACGTGGACGTCCGGCAGTTCTCGTTCTTGAAGCCACCGGTATCAGGGACATCCCCAGCGGACCTCTTCTGCGCATTTCCCATGATCGCTTCCTCCCCGGTCTCGCCCGCATCGTCGAACGTGTCCGTAAGGAAAGCGGGGGGGAGACCAAGCTCCTGATCCAAATCCTAGATTTTCTGCGGATCCGTCGGAGGCCCGTTCCTAGAGTCTATTTCGAGCGATTTTTCGAATTGAAAAGATGTCATCGGGAGCGCATCAGGGCCCTCGCCCCCAAAGCTGCCGCTCTCCCCGAGGGGGAGTTGCGCCGGTGGCTTGCCGCCCAAACCCAGGACAGGCTCAGCTCCATTCTCGACCCTCGCGAATTCCAGGATCTGGTCTACGGTGCCCGCGAAAACGTCGGTGATCTGCAGTTCCCCTGGATCCGCGACCTTCCTCAAAGCCTTCCCCCCTTGTTTGCCAGGGCCGCGGCCCGCGCCCGGGAGGTTGGCTTTGACGGCGTTGAGCTGCACTACGCCCATGCCTACACAATGGCCCAGTTTCTTTCCCGGACCAACCAAAGAGACGATGGGTATGGGGGTAGCCCACAGGCTCGCCTCCGCCTCCCCCTCGAAGTCATCGCCGCCGTCCGCAGTGAAGTGGGAGAGGACTACACCCTCGGCTGCCGCATGCTGGGCGATGAAGTGATTCCTGGGGGGAGTCGTATTCAGGACGCCTGCGACTATGCCGAAGCCTTTGCACGGGCCGGTCTCCATTTCCTCTCTATCTCCAAGGGAGGCAAGTTCGAAGATGCCAAGCCTCCCAGGATCGGTGAAGCCGCCTACCCCTACACCGGCCCGAGCGGCCACGAATGTATGCCTACGACCCGCATTGCCGCTCCAGGTCCATGGTCCCGCAATGTTCCCCTCGCTGCCAGCATCCGCAAGCAGATCCACGCCAAACTCTCTCCCCAACAGCCGAAACCCCTCGTTGTCACCGCCGGCGGCATCTGCAGCTTTTCCCAAGCTGAGACCATTCTCCAAACCGAGCAAGCCGACCTCATTGCCTCTGCCCGCCAAAGTCTCGCCGACCCCGACTGGTTCCTCAAAATGGAACAAGGCCAAGGCCCAAGCATCCGCCGCTGCACCTTCACCAATTATTGTGAAGGCCTCGACCGCCGCCACAAAGAAGTCACCTGCAAACTCTGGGACCGCCTCTTCAAGCCCGGCGATCCTGTTCCCCTCAGCCGCGACCAAAAGCGCCGACTTCTACCTCCCTGATCCCCCTGTTTGGTTTCAGTGGAGCCGGGGCCTCCCATGCTTCCCGCCCTTCTTCCCTCCTACGATTCCTTTTGCCATTTTCCCCCCTCCCCGCTACATTCCCAGCCCTTCCCGGCGGGGTAGCTCAGTTGGTGAGAGCGCAGGATTCATAACCCTGAGGTCGACGGTTCAAGTCCGTCCCCCGCTACCA
>JALSSW010000055.1 GCA_026984035.1 Planctomycetota bacterium | reverse complement strand
TTCAGCGAGGTCAGGTTTGTAAAGATCCAGCCCAAGCTGTTGGCCTTTGGGTCGAAGCCGACCATCTGGATCTCGAGCTTTGCGTTCCTCAGGGAGTTGGACCATGGCAGCTTCAGATACTGCCGTGTATTGCCCTGGTAGGGAGGATAGTAGTAGGTGGTGTATTGCTTGCTTTTGGAACTAAAGCCGGTTCCTGGGACCATCATTAGGATGGAGCTGGGGTCGACGTAGAGATAGCAAGCGCCGGGCATCGGGATGGGGGTCGGCAGGGCCTTGGCGGCAATCAGCATGATTCCGGTTCCACCCTTCAAGCCATAAAAGCTATAGCCGTAGAGGAGAAGGGTGTAGGTCGAGCCTGAGCCAGAGAGGTAGCTGTAGGCGTAGCCATAGAAGGGCAGGATGTTGTTCTGGTCGCTGGAGTAGCAGGCGCGTCCGTGACGGGTATAGAATCCTCTGGTGGAGTTCTCGGCAGCATCCAGGTAGATCCGGTTGTAGACCCTGGTTGTTGCATTGTAAATACTGTTGTCCCAGACCTTGACGTCGACGCAGACCGAGCCTCCGGTGAAGGCGAGGAACTTGCCTTGATCAAAGGGAATGCTGAAGAGGAAGGGCTGAGGCTGCGTGGGGAACCAGGGAAAGGAGGGGAAGTTGACCTTTTTCCGTTTCAAAACGACCACATTGTTGGTTCCGATGTTGGAAGTGAAGGTCGTGCTGGCCGTTTGAGAGGTGGTCTTCGCATTGGAGAGAGCCATTTCCATGTCGACCCAGTTAACAGGGCTTTTGCCTCCTGCATACACATTTCCATCTCGACGATAAAGGATACCCTTAATGGCCCCCTTGGCAGTGCCGAGGTCGTGGATTTCTTGGTAGTGGAACTGGCGGAAAATGGACAGGGAACTTCCAAAAAAATAGGGAAAGGAGTTGTTGGATGGACCTTCCGCATTTTTGAATTCACTGGGATTGACGGTTGTCTGAGCGGTGAGTCCGCCTAGGAGGAGGGCTACAGCAAAAGAGGGAGCAAACTGCATGAAAGACTCCTTTAGGTAAGGGAAATTGGGAAAGAAGGATTAGGAATTCTAAAGAAGATGAAAACCCAGAGGTGATCCTATGATCTAAGAGTTTCGATGAGAATCGGAAAGCTGGATGCGAAGGGTGGTTCTTCTCAAAGAGAACCAGAATTTTATTCCACAATAGCGGGGGATGCAAGGAGCCTAAGGGTGGCCGGGAATCCTTCCAAAAGCCGGGTTCCCTGATTCAATAAGGCGGGGGAAAAGCTTGTATGGGATGGGGAAGTTTGTGAATTGTGGAATTGAAGCCTGACCGTGGCTCCCAATCAAAAGGAACCACGGTCAGTTTTTTTGATTTACATTTTAAAGGTAGTGATCAGCCCAAAGCTCTTGTTGACAAAACCGGTGGAAGAAGAAAAGGCGGAGGAACCGTTTCGATAGACGCGGGAAACCGAGAGCCCATTCGGATTGTAGTTGGGGAGTGTCACAGAGTTCAAGTTGGTGAAGGTCCAGCCCAGGCTGTTGGCTGTGGGATCAAAGCCGACCATCTGGGTTTGAAGGACAACGGCGCGAAGGCTGTTGTTAAAGGGAATGTTCAGGAATTGGCGGGTGCTTCCTTGGTAAGGGGGATAATAGTAGGTCGTTGACTTTCGGGTTGAAATGAAGCCCGTTCCAGGAACCATGAGAAGGATGGAAGACGGATCTACGTAAAGATAGCAAGCTCCGGGCAATTTCACGGGAGCAGCAAGCTTTTTGGCCCCAATCAACATGATGCCTGTTCCCCCCTGGAGGCCGTTATAGCTGAAGCTATAAAGCCTGAGGGTATTGGTAGAAGTTAAAAGCGAGGCGTAGGTATAACCGTAAAAAGGGAGGATGTTGTTTTGGTTACTTCCATAGCAGGCGCGTCCTGTCCGCTCATAGGTGCCCCCTGTTGAGTTGAAGGCCGCATCGAAGTAGATGTAGGAGTATTGACGTGTGGTGGCGTTGTAAACGCTGTTATCCCAGGTTTTCACGTCCACGCAGACCGAACCGCCGGTAAAGGCGAGGACTTTGTTTTGGTCAAAAGGGAAGGAGAAAAAGAAGGGTTGGGGTTTGGTCGGGAGAAAGGGGAAAGATGCGAAATTGACCTTTTTTCGCTTCAATACAACCACTCGGTTGCTTCCTTCATTCGAAGCAAATGTGTTACTGATGGTCTGGGCCTTGGTTTTTGCGGTGGAAAGAGCAATCTCCACGTCGGTCCAGTTTGCGGGACTTTTTGATCCAGCGAAAATACGGCTGTCGCGCCGATAGATGAGCCCTTTAATCGCCCCTTTTGCAGTCCCTAGGTCGTGCACTTCTTGATAGTGCATTTGACGGAAGATCTGGGAGCTGCTTGCTCGGAAATAGGGGAAGTAGTTCGAAGACGGACCTTCTACAGTCTTGAATTCTTTGGGGCTTACCGTTGTTTGGGCCTTTAGGCCGCTGGTTAACAATGAACCTGCAATAAATAAAATGGATGGCGCCGAAAGGCTAACCTTGGAAAAAAACTGCATTCTTGGCTCCTAGCTTATGAAGAGGGAAAAAGGAAAAGAAGCAGGATCCAAGGGAATGGTGAGAGGTTGAAACACCATCCTAGTCGGATTGGCCCCAAATGGGTATGCCCATTTAAAGGGAAAGCTTCCCACCTGGGAATCTTTAATGCTTCATCTCTTCTTGGCTCCGCGGGGGTGGAATTGGGCGTGGAGGCGGGCGAGCCGCTCACCGTCTACATGAGTGTATCGTTGGGTGGTTGCCAGAGACGCGTGCCCAAGGAGTTCTTGGACAGATCGGAGGTCCGCTCCCCCCTCAACCAGGTGGGTTGCAAAAGAGTGTCGGAGTGCGTGCGGACTTAAGGCACCCCGGAATCCCAGGGCCAAGGCGCGTTCCCGAAGAATCCGCCAGGCTCTGTGCCGATCCAGGGGGCGTCCCGTTTTACTCAAAAACAGTTGGGGACATTTTGAGTTTTGTTTTTTCGCCAATCCGGGGCGTTCCCCCTCGAGATAGGTTTCGATTGCTTCCAGGCAAGGGGGCGCAACGGGGACCAAGCGCTCTTTTCCTCCTTTTCCCCGGACTCGGATCAAAGAGAGGTCGGCGCGTAATGAATCTGTTGTTGCACTCAAAGCTTCCGTGATGCGGAGGCCGCAGGCATAGAGGAGATGGAGAAGGGCACGATCTCTTAGGGGAAACCTTGCTCCCTTTCGGTCCATGTTGATCAGAAGGGCCAGGGTCTTCTTTCCAAGGATGGGGGGGAGGGTTTCGTCCAGGCGAGGTCCTCCCAGTTTTCGAGCAGGATCCTTTGGGATGTATTCCATCGCATGGAGGTAGCGGAAGAAGCCTCTGAGAACTGCCAGGGCCCTGGCAATGCTGGCGGGGGAGAGAGTTTGGCCGAGAAAGGTTAAAAAATTTTCCAGTTCTTCCCGGGACCGTTCTCCCGGAATGAGAGGATCCTTCTCCTTTGGACGCATCTTGTTTTGGTCCAGAAGAAAGGCCAAGTAGCGGTTTAGCTCCCGCCTGTAGGCGAGAAGAGTGTTTTGCGCGAGGCAGACTTCAACCTCGAGATAATCAAGGAAACTGGCGATCGCCTTTTTCATTGCTTTCCGATCTTACCCCCTTTCCCGCAGGAATCCCGAACCCATGAGGAAACCACGTTGATCCAAGTTCCAGGTTTTTCTCGCTCCCAGGAGTCTTCGATGGATTCCTTCGCATTCGTTGGGATCTCTTTCCTGGAGGGCATCTCCTTTTTTTTTCTCCCATGGAAGGGAATACTGTGTTGCTGAACCGGGGGATTTGAGCAAGGAAAAGGGTAGAACTGTGGTGAATACGGATCTGGAAGGTGCGAGCGGAGGTGCACAGGAAAGCGTTCAAAGCCCGGGCCACTCTTCCTCGATGGGGAAGAGCCGTCCCGGATTGTTCCGTCCTCTCTTCTGGGGAACAGCGGGGATCCTTGTGCTTTTGGATCTGAGTACAAAGGCTTGGGCTTTCTCCTTCCTTTCTAAATCCACAGATTTCCGCTTTTCTCCCCGCCACTCCGTTATTGATGGTTTTTTCTATTTGGCAAAGGTGGAAAACAAAGGCACCGTTTGGGGACTTTTCCAAAATGGAACGCTCCCCCTAACCCTCGTCAGGATTCTGATGGTTGCGGCCCTTCTTTTCTTTGCCTATCGAATCCGTTCCGGGGGAACCAAGCTTTTGGCTTTGGGAATGATTCTGGGTGGGGCCTTGGGAAACCTTTATGACAATCTTTTTTGGCAAGGAGGCGTCTTTCAAGGTGGGGGAGCCGTACGGGATTTCTTGGATTTCTATCTCCCGATTCCTTTCAGGGAGCAGCCTTATCATTGGCCGACCTTTAACATTGCCGATGCCTCCATCCTTGTCGGCGCTTTCCTTCTCTTTTTGGCCATGCACCGAGAAGACCGACATAACGCGAAGTCTTCCGGGGACCGGGTGGAGGAAAAAAAATGAATCCCAGGCTCCGAACCCCTCTCCTGGAAAACCTTGTTCTGGAGAGCCCTCTCATGCCCGCTTCCGGAACCTATGGAGCGGCTTTGGAGGGAAAGGAGTTTGGAAACCTGAAGGGCTTGGGAGCCATCGTTACCAAAACAGTGACTCCCAAGCCACGAGATGGGAATCCCCCGCCCCGTCTCGCCGAGACCCCATGTGGGATGCTCAACAGCATCGGTCTCGAAAATCCTGGTCTTGACCGCTACCTCGCGGAAGTTTTGCCAAGGGCATTGGAACTGGGTCCACCAGTCATCCTCAATGTAGGGGGAGAATCCCTGGAGGAGTTTGAATGGAGCGTAGAACGAGTCCAGGAAAGCGGTGTAGTTGCCTTGGAGATCAATCTTTCCTGCCCCAATGTTCAAGGGGGGGCATTGCCCTTCTCAACAGACCCGGATGCCTGTCTTGCCATTGCCTCCTCGCTCTGCACCCGCTCGGATCTGCCCCTCTTTTTTAAACTTTCCCCCAACACGCACCTTCTGACGGAGGTTGCTCAAGCGGCCGTTGCCGGGGGAGCCAAGGGTTTGACTCTGATCAATACTCTGCTGGGGATGGCCATCGATTGGCGTGGGGCCCGCCCCCGGATCGCCAAGGGTGTAGCAGGTCTTTCGGGACCTGCCATCAAACCTGTGGCTATTCGTTGTATTTACCAAGTGCGACAGGTCGTTCAGGTGCCCATTTTGGGGGTTGGGGGGATTCAAAATGCCGAAGATATTTGTGAATTTCTGGCTGCCGGCGCAACCGCCGTTCAGGTCGGGACCCAGCATTTTCGTGACCCACTTGCAGCGGTGCATTTGGCCCGTGATTTGGGAGAACTTTGCTACCGGGAAGATCTGTGTGTGGAAGACCTCCAGAATTGCCTCTTGAGGGATCGACAAAGCATAAATGGGAATTGAGGAGAGATCGTGCACCGACAAGAGGTCACAAAAGAGCTGGTAAAGAAGGCGATTCAGGCTTATCTCGAGATTGCCTATGGGACCCAGGAGGAGGGCGGTATCGGAATCCAAGTCCCTGAAGAAAACCCCTTCGGGGTTTTTGTGGATGAGACTCCTGTTCCTCGGGAACCTGGTGAAAGAGTTTTACATCGTTACTCCCTCCGTCTTGGCAATCGGGATTATCCGTATATGAAACTTCTTCTCCAAGAGCATATGGCGCGGGGGGCCTATTACTTTGGAGTAGACACCCACGATCACTTGGACATCCGGCCCGATTTCCCTGATTTCGAAGATTGGATGAGAGTCAAGCGTTCGAACTTCAAGCTCAGGGAAAAAATCGAAGAAACCTTTCGTGAGCGCGGAATCCCCACTCTGGGGAGCCTCAAAGACGAAATCCCCATGCCCCTGCATCCAGAGAAGGTCGGAGAGCATCGCGGGCGGATCCTGGTTGTCGATGATGAACGGGATGAGGCTGATATCCTTCGGAAATTGCTGGAAGGGGAAGGGTATGACGTGGACATTGCCCACAATGGAAGGGAAGCCTTAGAACTCCTGAGGCTTCGGCGGCCGTCCATGATTCTGCTGGATTATGAAATGCCCGAAATGGATGGTTTGCAGGTTATCCGGGAGCTGAAAAGTGATCAATCCACCCGGGATTTACCTATTTTGCTCTCCACTTCGAGCCAAGTCCTAGCCTCGGAACGGGATCAAGCTGATGAATTTTTGCCCAAACCTTTTGTAATTGAGGATCTTTTAGCTTTGGTCGAAAAGATGCTTTGTCGGAAATGAAAGTAGGGGGGTAAAAGTGGGGGAGTCACCCAATTGAGGGAGTCCTCTTCTCGCTTCCTCTTTCTCGCGTGTTTGTTTTAGGGGCGGGAATCGCTGGATCTTTTGGCTTTTTCCAAGCCGGTGGGATCTAAAGGGCTCGATGCCAGGGGGAAAAACCTCCTTGGAGTCCTTCGATTTTGGAGGGAAGGCAGAAACTTTAGACCCAAGGCTTTCTGCTTCGACTTCTTGGGCTTATTCTTTTTGGTCTTCCAATGGAACATTCCTCAGAAATTCCCCGTATGGAATCCAGATCGCAGTCCCGATTGGGACTCCCGATATTGGTGACTTTTTACCTCTTGGTTGCCATGAGCGCAGCCGGGGATGGTTTGAATGCCGAGGGTCGCCGAAGCCCTTTCCGTGGATCGAATCGTTCTTCCGTCAGTTCTGGGCATCAACCCGGGCCCTCCATCGGAATCGGGAACCATCCCAGGGATCGCTTGGGGAGGGGAATGGGCTATTGGGCATGGGGATTTGGAGCCTGGTGGGGGAGCCATTGGGTTTTTCTCCATGAGGGCCTGGTGGACCCGGGTCCTACCCTTGTCAAAAAATTAAGGAACTCACACGAGGATCTCACCGAGCTCCGTTCCATTTATCCTTTCTTTGATCCTGCGTCCCTCGGTTTCCCCGGAGTTCGAAGCTTTCGCCTTCCTGCACCTCGAGCCCCTTCGGTCTGATTGCCTTCAGTCCGGTCTCTCCTTCCGACAAGTAGAGGCTTTAAAGGTATTTCGAGTGTTCGGTTTTTTGAAAGTGATAAGGATGCAATTATGGCAATCGATTTTGGTTCCCTCCCGGTAAAGATCGGGAAGGGCTTGCAGAAAATCTTCGGCTCTCAAAATGAGCGCGAAATCAAACAGCTTCAACCTCTCGTCCAGAAGGTCAATTCTCTCGAAGACTGGGCCAGGGGGCTGGATCACGAAGCAATTTTAAAGCGGGTGGAGGAGTGGAAAACGAAGATCCAAGCGGGCGAGGCAAGCTTGGATGATGCTCTTCCGGAAATGTTTGCAATGACAAGGGTCGCGGGGGAGCGAACTCTGCAAATGCGGCACTTTGATGTGCAGATCCTGGGTGGGATCGTTCTTCACCAAGGAAAAATCGCTGAAATGGTGACGGGAGAAGGCAAGACCCTGGTCGCAACCCTCCCAGCTGCTCTGAATGCCCTTTCCGGCAAGGGTGTCTTTGTGGTCACAGTAAACGATTATCTCGCCCAGAGAGACCGGGACTGGATGGCCCCTGTCTACCAGTATTTAGGACTTAGCGTCGGAGCGATCCAATCCAACATGGGCTCTGAGGAAAGGCATCCCCAATATCGGAGCGATATCACCTATGGGACCAACAACGAGTTCGGTTTTGATTACCTGCGCGACAACATGAAAGTGGTCCTGGAGGACCAGGTCCAGAAGCGTTTGAACTACGCCATCATTGACGAAGTGGATTCCATCCTGGTGGACGAGGCGAGGACTCCCTTGATCATTTCGGGTCCACCCGAAGGGGACACTGACAAGTATTTGATTGCCGATCGCATCGCGAGGCAGCTCAAGGAGGGAGAGGATTTTGAGGTCAAGCTGAAAGAAAAGCAGGCCCTCCTTTTAGAAACCGGGATCGAAAAAGCAGAAAAGATGGTGGGGGTGGACTCCTTTTATTCGGATCCGGCTCACATGGAATGGCCTCACAATATTGAGCAGTCACTGCGGGCCCATTATATCTACCAGTTGGATAAGGACTATGTGGTCAAGGGTGATGAAATCATCATTGTCGATGAGTTCACTGGCCGCTTGATGCCTGGGCGGCGTTGGAGTGACGGGCTTCACCAGGCGGTGGAAGCCAAGGAAGGGATCAAACCCAAACAAGAGAACCAGACACTCGCGACCATTACCTTTCAGAATTACTTTCGGCTCTTTGAAAAGATCGCCGGAATGACAGGGACGGCAATGACCGAGGCGGGGGAGTTCTCCAAGATCTATAAGTTGGACGTGAACATGATTCCGACCAACCGGCCCCTGATCCGCAGGGACCAGGATGATCAGATCTTCCTTTCGGACACCGATAAGTACGACAGAATTGCCGCCGAGGTAAAAGAAAAGCTGAGTGAAGACAGGCCTGTTCTGATTGGGACGACTTCGATTGAAAAATCCGAGAAGCTCTCCCGGAAACTCAGCTCCGTGGGGATCAAACATGAGGTGCTCAATGCAAAGCACCATGAGAGAGAAGCCCAGATCGTAGCGAAGGCGGGTGAACGCGGGAGTGTTGTTGTTGCTACGAACATGGCGGGGCGTGGGACGGACATTAAGTTGGGAGAGGGGGTTGTTCGGGGAGAATGCCAGCATCCCGAGACTGGGGAAACCTGGTGTTGCATCGGCTGCGAACGACCCGAAAAGGCTAACAATTGTGCGAAGTGTTTTAAGAAGCAGGCCCATTCGGACTCTTGGGCCGGTGGGATCTTCCAGCGCTGTGTTCAAGGGGAAAAGGCCCGGAAGTTCTTCAAAAAATCCGGCATGGCGCACCCTTGGTCTGAAGAGACGAACTGGAATGATCCTCCCTGCGGGTTGCATATTATCGGAACGGAGCGTCACGAGGCCCGTCGGATTGACAACCAGCTCCGCGGTCGTTGCGGTCGCCAAGGGGATCCCGGGTCTACTCGCTTCTTTCTCAGTTTCGACGATGATCTCATGCGAATCTTCGCCCGTGATTGGGTGAAAACGGTGATGGAAAAACTCGGCCTGAGGGAAGGAGAAGCCATCGAAGCCCCCATGGTGTCCCGAGGCATTGCCAAAGCTCAAAAACGGGTAGAGGACCGAAACTTCGAAATTCGAAAAAGCCTTCTTGAGTATGACGAGGTCATGGATAAGCAGCGTAAGTTTATCTATGGACAACGTCAGGAAGTCCTGGAGGGGAAGGATCTTGAAGGAAAGCTCAAGGGGATGTTTGAGGACCAAACGGATGAAATCCTCAAGCTTTGCATTCCTGAGAAAGAAGAGGAACCTGTTGATGTGGAGCAGCTCAAGGAGTGGTGGCTGCACAAGTTCGGTCAGGAAGAGGGGATGCCGAATTTTGAAGCGATTCCCCGAAACGACCTGTTTGATGAGATGCAGGCGGCCTTTGACAAGCGCCTCGCTCTCCGCAAAGAAGAGCTTGGGGAGGAAGACTTTGACGCCATTCTTCGCTTTTTGCTTTTGGACGCGATGGACCAAAAGTGGAAAGACCATTTGAAGGCGATGGATGCTTTGAAAGAAGGGATTGGACTTCGGGGTTATGCCCAGGTCGATCCAAAGAACGAATATAAAAAGGAAGGCTTTCAGAAGTTCAATCTCCTCAAGGAGAGTATTGGGCGTCAAGTAACGGACCTGTTCTTCCGCGTGGATATCAGGAAGGAGGATCTCCAAATGGAAGATCCCTTCTCCGGTGGGGGGCAGATGCCGATGGCCCCTCAGATGCCTTCAGATCCTGAGGAAGCCAAGGCCATGATCGAAGCGATGGCTGCGGCCGGGCAGCTTCCCCCAGAAGTCATGGAAGCCTTGCGCAATGGTGCCGAGATCGTTGTCCAGCCTGAGGGAGTCTCCCTCCAGGAACCTGCAAGTCCGGGAGAGGCTCAGGAAGAAGCTCCTCCCAAGGAGGTTCCTGTGGAACTTCCAAGCGAAGAGGAGGTTGTACCCGTTGCTGCGGAGCTTCCCTTCGAGGGCAAGAAGCCCGGGCGCAACGATCCCTGCCCCTGTGGCTCGGGAAAGAAGTTTAAGAAGTGCCACGGAAAGATCTCCTGAGTTTGGGAGCTGAACCATCCACATCTCCAAGAAGGAAACCGATCGCACGATCGGTGCTCCTTCTCTATCAGCTTGTTTTCTTGATGGGGATCGTGGGGTACCTCCCCATCTTTCTTTGGCGTCTTCTGGGAGATCCGACCTATCGCAAGGGCCTTAGCCAACGATTTGGGAGGCTCGATCGCTTTTCGGCGGGTGGAGGAGATCAACCAGTTCTCTGGGTGCATGGGGTGAGCGTCGGGGAAGTCCGAGGTGCGAAACCCTTGGTGGAACGCCTGGAGAAGGAGTTTCCTGACCATCGCGTCCTGGTGAGCGCGACCACTCCTACCGGAGCCCGAGTGGCTCGAAGGATCTATGGCGAAGACCGGGTTTTCTTTTTCCCCCTCGACTTCGGCTCCTTTCCGCGACGCGCTCTGGACACCTTGCGACCTAGGGCTGTCCTCCTGATGGAATTGGAGATCTGGCCCAATTTCTTGGATACCGCAGAGCGCCGAGGGGTCCCGGTCATGGTTGTGAATGGTCGCATTTCGGAACGGAGCTTCAAAGGATATCGCCTGGTTCGAAAGCTCTTACCCCAATTTGATCGCATTGATCTGTTTTGTGTCCAAAACCAAACCTACGCGACCCGGCTCGCCTCCCTGGGCGTTTCCCAAGATCGAATCCGACAGACCGGAAACCTGAAATACGACGGACTTGAAATCGCGGCGGAAGCGCCTCCAAAGGATCCGGCCCTGTCTTCTCTTCTGGGGATCAAGGAGGGGGAAATCGTGATCGTTGGGGGATCCACTCATGCAGAGGAAGAGACGGCCCTCGGTGGGGTGGCCGTAGAAGTTGAGCGCCGGACGGGAAGGCCTGTTCGGCTCGTTGTGGCTCCTCGGCATCCGGAACGAGGGGCCTCTGTTGCAAAGGATCTTGTCCGCATTCTTAAGGGGGAGGACCGTCTAAAGCATCCGGTATTACGGCTGACCCATGTCCGAGAAGGGAAAGAAGAAGTGCCTCCCGGATCCTGGTTGGTCGCGGACACAATTGGCGAATTGCTTCGAATTTATACCCTTGCGGACCTGGTCTTTGTCGGCGGGAGTTTGGTGAGCCACGGGGGGCAAAACATGCTGGAACCCTTGGCCCTTCGGAAACCAACGATTGTGGGCCCCCATGTCTGGAACTTTCGGGTAGATGTGGACCTCTTTTTGGACGTTGGTGGTTTGATCCAAGTACAGAGTGAAAAAGAGCTTCTGAAGGAAGCCGTTTCTTTGTTGGGCTCAAAGGAAAAGGCGAAGGACCTGGTGGACCGTGCCGGCAGCATTCTCCTTGAAAATAAAGGAGCTACCGAGCGAACCTTCAGTGAAATTCTCCCCCTTTTAAGACCTTCGGGGTTTCCTCCTCCAAGCATCAAATAGAAGTTTCCCTCCCCAAATTCCGAAAGGATTCCAGAGATTGGCTGTTATGATCCTTCCCCGTTTCCGAGCGATTTAGCTGCTTTTTTCTTTCTTTGCCAAAATGGTTTTTTGAGCCCCAATTTTTAAATAGGTACCTTCAATGTCCAAGGAACTCCGCGTATTCACCTCCGAATCTGTCAGTGCTGGTCATCCCGATAAGGTTTCTGACCGCATTTCCGATGCTGTCTTGGATGCATGTCTGGCGCAGGATCCAAAGAGCCGCGTTGCTTGTGAAACTCTTTGCACGACGAACTTTGTATGCTTGGCAGGAGAGATTACCACCGAAGCCCAAGTCGACTATGAGGCCGTTGCCAGGAAGGCCATTGCCTCCATCGGATACAATGACAAGGACCTTGGGTTTGACGCGGAAAGCTGCGAGGTCATGGTGCGCCTCGACCGCCAATCTCCTGATATTTCGATGGGTGTGGATGAAAGCTCCGACAAGGAACAGGGGGCCGGGGACCAAGGCTTGATGTTTGGCTATGCCTGCCGTGAGACAGAAGTCTTGATGCCCTTCCCTATCCACTATTCACACCGCATCCTCCAGTCCTTGGATCAAAAGCGGAATTCCGGTGAGCTGGCTTGGCTTCGGCCCGACGCCAAGTCCCAAATCTCGGTTGTTTATGGGGAGGATGGCAGCCCCAAAAGGATTCACTCGGTTGTGGTTTCTACGCAGCACAGCCCCGATGTTGAGCATGCGGAGATCGAAACCGAAGTCCAAAAAGTTGTGAAGTCTGTCATTCCCGAGGGATTCTTGGATGCGCAGACCCGCTTTTTTATCAATCCCACGGGACGTTTTGTGGTCGGGGGTCCGCAGGGAGACTGCGGTTTGACGGGCCGGAAGATCATTGTGGATACCTACGGGGGGATGGGACGGCACGGTGGAGGGGCCTTTTCGGGCAAGGATCCATCCAAGGTGGACCGTTCCGCAGCCTATGCAGCTCGATGGGTGGCAAAAAACCTGGTTGCGGCCGATCTTGCCGACCGGGTTGAAGTGCAGGTGAGCTATGCCATTGGAGTTGCGGAACCCATTTCGGTTCTCGTGGATTCTTTTGGGACGGGAAAGGTCGAGGAGGGGGTTCTGGAGGCTCTGGTCAGGGAACATTTTGACTTACGTCCCAAGGCCATCATCCAAGAGCTGGATCTTCTTCGGCCGATCTACCAAGCCACCGCAGCCTATGGGCATTTTGGGCGCGTTGAGGTGGACTTTCCCTGGGAACGTTTGGACCGGGTGGAAGCCCTGAAGTCAGCCGTTTCCTGAAAGACGGGATCTTGTGGGAAATCTCGGGGAATCTCCGAGGCCTTTCAAAAGCAATGGGGGGTCTTTTTCCGGGAAATATCTGGCAAGAACCCTTTATCGATCTATTCGAATCTTTCGATAGATACTCTTGACAGCTCCCCTGGGGCTGGTTGTGATGGGTGTCCACGGAACGGACCCTGTGAAGAATCGGGGTCTTTTTGTCGCGAAATCGCAGAGAAATATTGCAGAGAAATATTGAGGAAAACAATGGTCGAAACCAGCGAAAAACCCCAGTTCAAGGTCGCGGACCTTTCCCTGGCTGAATGGGGTCGGAAGGAGATCCTTCTGGCGGAAAAAGAGATGCCGGGGCTTATGGCCCTTCGGGAAAAATTCGGTCCTAAGAAGGTCTTGAAAGGTGCCCGGATCGCGGGCTGCCTTCATATGACCATTCAAACGGCTGTTTTGATTGAAACCCTTGTGGAGTTGGGGGCCGATGTTCAGTGGTCTTCCTGCAATATTTTCTCAACCCAAGACCATGCTGCTGCGGCCATCGCCAAGGCGGGCATTCCGGTTTATGCCTGGAAAGGGGAAACGGAGGAAGAATACGAGTGGTGCATTGAGCAGACCCTGGTCTTCCCTGATGGCAAGCCCCTCAATCTGATTCTGGATGACGGGGGAGATCTCAGCAAGTTGGTCCATGACAAGCACCCCGAGTTTTTGGAAGGAATCCGGGGGATCTCCGAGGAGACCACCACAGGAGTTCACGCTCTCGAGCGCATGCTGAAGGAGGGGACACTGAAAGTCCCCGCCATCAATGTCAACGACTCTGTGACCAAATCCAAGTTTGACAACCTTTATGGGTGTCGCGAGTCCCTTGCCGATGGGATCAAGCGCGCCACCGACATCATGGTTGCAGGGAAGGTCGTCTGTGTTGCAGGCTATGGCGATGTGGGCAAGGGCTGTGCCCAGTCCATGCGTGGCTTTGGTGCCCGTGTCCTGATCACCGAAATCGATCCCATCTGCGCCCTCCAGGCTGCAATGGAAGGATTCGAGGTTGTGACGATGGAAGAGGCCGCTCCCTTGGCGGATATTTTTGTGACCTCCACAGGTTGTTGCGGAGTCCTTCGCGGGGAACACCTCGAGAAGATGAAAGACGAGGCCATCGTCTGCAATATCGGCCACTTTGACACCGAAATCGATGTCGCCTATCTGGAAGGCCGCGCAGACATCAAAAAGGAAGAGGTGAAACCCCAAGTGGACCGCTACACCTTCCCCGATGGTCACAGCATCATCCTTCTTTGTGAAGGCCGACTCGTGAACCTGGGCTGCGCGACGGGACACCCTTCCTTTGTCATGAGCAATTCCTTTACCAACCAGGTTCTGGCTCAAATCGAACTCTGGGAACGTCCCGAGGCTTACAAGGTGGGTGTCTACCGCCTCCCGAAGCATCTCGACGAAGAGGTCGCCCGGCTGCATTTGGCCAAGTTGGGTGTCCGTCTTTCCAAGCTGACTCCCGAACAGGCTGAATACCTCGGTGTTCCCGTGGACGGTCCCTTCAAACCGGATCACTACCGCTACTGATCGGAAGCTCTTTTTGAGAAGAGTGCCTCCCTAGTGGGTCGCCTCTCCTGAAGACCCTGGCGAGAGCCCCCCTGTTTCTTGTTCCGAGAAACGGGGGCTTTTTCTTTTAGGGGCTCTTGGGTTATCATTTCTTTTGCCCCATTTGTGTTTCTGGAAAGCCCCCGGAGAGGCTTCCTTGATGAGAGGCCGTGGATGATGCTGGACAAGATGACGCTGGATAAGCGGCCCTCCCACTTCGAGGAAACGAGCAAAGGATTCGAAGTTTATGAGAAGTGATTCCCTTTCAAGGTCATCAAAGCAAGCTGGTTTTACTTTGATCGAGATCTTGGTCGTGATTGTGATCCTGAGCCTCCTGATGGCCTATCTTCTACCCAAGATTGGTGCGGCCAATGAGTCTGCCAAGCAGTTTGCCTGCAAATCCAACCTAACCCAAAACTTCTATGCACCCTTTCAGGCCTACAAAACATCTCATGATGGGAAGCTCCCGAAACCCTCAGGGATTCACATGCTTTGGGCGCTCTGGAAGAGTGGCACGATCGAACATACCGAGAAAAACTTGGAGAAGTTTTTCTGTCCCGGGGTAGAGCATGGGGGAGAAGAGGACCGCGAGGAGGAGTTGAAAGCTTTGGGACCGGACAATATCTGGAAGGTTCGGGAAGATTTTACCTCTGAGGATACGGATTACGCAGTCATTGCCAAGCGACGCAAGATGGACAGCGGGCGGACGCCCTGGATGGCTGATGATAACCAATTTGGGAACAACCATAAAAATGGGATCAATGTTCTCTATGGAGATGGGACTGTGAAATTCCTGACGCGTGACAAGGAGCTGCAGGAATGGTGGGATGAGGAGGATCCCGACTTTGTTTTCCCCGTAGGACCGACCTCTCCACACCCCGACCTCCAAAAGCTCACAAACGGCTCGGATACCTGAGTTTTCTCGGAGGACGGAGACCCCGATGAACCAAGGACATTCCTCCAGAGGTTCCAGAGTGCCTTTTCCAAGGGATGGCAGGTAAAGGGGAAGCTGTTTTTTGGGTTTACTTGGGTTTTCCGGGTATACTTTTCCCGCCCTTTCTTTTTTCGATTCTACTTCCTTATAGATTTGGCCAGAACATGAACTGGAAGTCTCTTTCTGTCATCGCCCTTCCCCTTCTTCTCGCAGGTTCTCTTGTCGCTCAGGACGGGAGCAGACGTTGGAAGCTCAGCACTTCTTACCAGAAGCTCAGGCCGATCTCCCTGCGCACAGGTCCCTCCGAGGACAGCTACAAGACCTATTGGTACGTGGTGTTAAAGGTGAAAAACGAGACGGGTGAAGAGCGCAAATTGAACCTGGCTGCATGGGCTTTGACCCCCCAAGTGCGCAAACAAAAGCTTTCTTATGCAGGGCTCTATCCGGAAGTGACAGAAGCCATCTCCAAGCGTGAGGGAAAGAAACTCGTGAATCTTCTGGCGGCTCCCAAATCGATTGGAGCCGGGAAGAGCTTGGACCTGGTGGTGATTCTGCCGAACCTCTCTCGTTACGCGAATGATATTGATCTTCGGATCAGTGGACTTGCTTCGAGGATTTATCGGGTGGGGGCGCACTCTTGGCTGGAGGATACCCAGCTTTCGATCCGCTTTAAAAGGATCGGGGATGAATATGATGTGACCACCCATCCCATCATGGACAAGGGGCAGAGCTGGGTCACCGTTGCCCGAAAAAAGGTTCGCTAATCATCCCTTAAAAGCCCGTCTCTCCATAGAGGAGGATTCCACGGGCATGGTAGGCCTCTCGTAGATCCAGGCTTCGCTCACGCAGGTCGGAGACAAAGGCGCGGAATCCCAGGGATAGTTTTTTGTTCCACCTCTTCTTGAGGCCCAGGTGGGACTCGATATAGGTCATCACCAGGGACCCCGTCGTTCTCTGAAGCGACCCACCCACCAGAAGTTCCACGCCCCCACCCAGGGGGGCTTCTAACTCCAATTCGGAGAGGAGAGTTTGCCCGCGATACCCCACAAGGGTGGGGATAGGAGTGGTAGAGGGCGCGAAGAAAAAGGTCGAAAGCGTCCGATTCCTGGTTTTGGTCCAGGAGGTGGCTCCATGGAGCCTTGTTTTCCCCACCGGAATCAGGGTTCCTGAGATCCCGTAGGCGTCCCTTCTTCGTTCCGTCGAACTGAGATTGTTGGAGCGCCGATCCCAGGCGGCGAAAACGGTCAGGTTCTGGTCCTTTTCCCATTTTTGCCGAAGGTCCAAGCGCAGCCGGCTGCCAAGTTCAGCCTGGGTTTCAGTGGGTTTGGCTCCTCCGCTTGCGAGCCCGAGGATCCGGAGGCGAAGGCGGGTTCCTTCGTGGGGCTTCCAGGCAATGTTGCCCTCCGGAGCGTGCCGCTCCAGGCTTCCCGAACGGAAGTCCGAATCGCTGGGTTCCAGGTCAGGGAGTTGGAGTTTTTGGTGGGAATAGCTGTACCCAAGGCGGAGGCTGAGTTGGGGGAGCAGCAATCCTTCGATCGAAAGGCTGAGGCTTCGCTCCTGCATCCGGGTCACAAGAGTCAGATCCTGTCGGACCAGGAGATTGCTCGGAGGAGATGTCCGGAGGGTGCGGTCGAAGCGGGTGAAGAGGCTTCTGTTCCGTTGGTCGCTGAGGATTCCCTCGATGTCCAAGGTCCAATCTTCTCCGAGAGGACGTTCCAAGAGAAGGATGATGTTCCCTTCGCGTTTGTTGCCTCTCCCCAGGCCCAAGGTTTCCGTTGTGAAGGCGGAACTGTCGAGACCTTGGAGCGTCCCTTCTTCGACATGGCGAACGCTTTGATAGCTGCCGCCAAGACTGATATCGAGGGTGTTGCGTCCAAGGAAAGCCTCGGTTCTCCACCGGAGTCTGGCATCGGGTCCTCGGAAGGAGGAAACGGAGCGGCTTTTTTCGCTCTCTGTGACCAGGGGATCGATGGAGGAGGGGCGGGAGTAGTCGAGGTCCTCTCTGCGGCGGCCGTTGCTATAGCCCAGTTCGAGGTCCACCAAGGAGTCTGACTTACCCCAGGTTTTTGCCAGGCTCCAGCGGTCTTCGAGGCTGAAGAGGTCAATGGGGATCCCTTGGACAGGGACC
>JALSSW010000054.1 GCA_026984035.1 Planctomycetota bacterium | reverse complement strand
GGTCTTGGATTGAGCGTTGCCAAGGGTGTTGCCGAGGCGCACGGAGGGGAATTGGACTTTGAAAGTGAATTGGGAAAAGGTTCCGAATTCCGAGTCTGGTTACCCGTTTGGACCGATTGTGCCGATAAGGAACGCAGTGATGTTGGTCCCGGCGAAGGATCTCTTTGCTTGGACTCCGGAGATGGGCAAAAGGAGTCATGATGGAAAATACCATCCTGATTATTGAGGACGAGAAACTCATTATTGTTTCTACCCAGATGGTGTTGGAAGCGGCTGGTTATCAGGTCATTTCTGCCATGAATGGAGAGGAAGGGATCAAGAAGGCTGTGGATATAAAGCCGGATCTGATTCTGCTCGACATCATGATGCCTGGGATCGATGGCTGGGAGACCCTTACCCGCCTCAAGCGAGATGATCATACAACCGAGATACCGGTGATTATCTTCACGGCGAGAGAACATGCTCGCGGCCACCAGAAAAGTTCGGAGATGGGGGCGGCAGGATATTTCCGCAAGCCTTTCGAGCCTGACGAACTCATCGAACTCGTCGAGAAACACGTTTCGGGAACGACTAGCGTCTGACCGCAGCTGCGGTTGTTTCTGGGGCCTTGATGACGACTTGGGTGGAAGAACTAAAGGAAGGACCCGGCTCTCCCTCTGCCATTTTTCAGGTCCAAAGGAGGGAAGAGGATTTTCAGGAGTTGCTTCTCAAGCTCTTTGTCCTGATGAAAGTCAGCGAGGATCCCGGCGCTACCGGTTCCCTCGAAAAGGAAGCCCTGGATGCTTTCTTTGACATCTTGACTCCCATTGTTCAGCGCGAGGGGGAACTCTCCGTTGTTGAAAAGGGGGGGCATCTCTTTCTCAATGGTGTACGGGCCCGCCTGCGGGTGGAGGGGTTCTCGGCCCTCAAGTTCCTGGTCCAGACTCTTTTTGCACACGAACTCTCGGGCATTCGTTTTTTGATGGAAGTCGAGAAAGAGGAGGTGGATCGCTTTAGGAGTTTGCTCTTCGAATCGAGAGAGGCGCAGGAAGGGTTGGACTTCGCCACCATCCTAAAGAAAAACCGGATCTCTTCGATCCAGGCAATCCCCCGGAGGATTCTGAGGGCGCGGGATCGCGTGCAACCGGGGATCCGGCCGGATCAAACTTATCTTCGAACCATTTTTGTGCAAAAGCAGCTTCTCGAAGGTTTGGATGTCGGGGATTTCTTGGATATCCGGAGGGCGAAGCAAGTCCTTGAGTTTTTATTGGGTCATCTCCTGAAAGAGGAGCGGTGCTTGATGGCCTTGGATTCTCTTCGGACCAAGGGCGAAGAACTTTTTCGGCACTCGGTGCATGTTGCGGTTTATTCGCTGTTTTTGGGTCGAAAGCTTGGATTGCCTTCGGAGCTGCTGGGGCAACTAGGGGTATCTGCTCTTTTCCATGATTTAGGGCTGATCATGCGCCAGGACGCGAAATCCGAGGATACCCCGAGCGAGACAGGGCTTGAGACTTTTCATGCTTTGATCCACCTCGGAACTCGGTCGGATTTGCTTCGCCGGGCTGCGCTCACAGCATGGGACAGCCAGGCCAACGAACACGAGGGGACCCGTTTTGATTCTTTGGGACATGGACCCGGCCTGTTTGGAAGGATCATCGCTTTGGCAGATGCGATGGATCATCTCTTGACCAAGGAAGCGGGCAAGGAAGCCCCTTCCGATCTGGAGAAGATGATCCGGGATCTCCAAAAGGACCACTTGGCCGAAGAGTTTTCACTGATGGATCTCTTTGGTGGGGGAGTGGGAGCGGAGAGCTTGGAGGAACAGAGAGCTGGAATTGAAGTCCCTGAGTCCGGTGAAGGGGACCTCCGCGAGGATTCATCCCCCTAAGGTTTTTTTGAGGAAGGTGCGATGCCGATCTCCCCAAGTGATCCACGAGGCTCTTTCGAGTTCTTCTATAAGGCCGAAGATCTCATCTTTTGTGGCACCGCACCTGAGGGCTCCCCGAACATGCGAATACATTTGAGTTTCGAGGTCCAGAATGGAGAGCATGGCTACGCCTGCCAATTCGCGGAGTTTCGGCGGAAGGCCGCGGCGCCCCAAAACGGAACCATAGGCGAAGGAAAGGGTCCACTCTGCGAGCTTGGGATCCCAAGTTTGGATTTTTTCGAGAAGGACTTGGCTGAGCTTGCCGTAAACCTCTTCGAAGGCTCTAGTGGGGGGAAGGGTTTCGGGCTCATCAAAGGCTCCGCCGTCCAGGATGGGGGACATGCGCTCGCGGGCTGTGAGAGCCAGGGGAAAGCCCAGATAGGGACAGCAGAGGAGGATGGCTTCACGGAGCCATTGTCTGGGGGCCCCCGCAGAAATCAGGATCTCAGCGATTCCGGTGAGTTGGTCCAAATGACGGGATGCCAAAGCGCCCACCCAACGGAGAAAGTGCCGCTCGACCGCGGGTCCCGGATAAGAGGGGCCCGGAGAAGAGGATCCAGAGGGAGAGGAGCCGGGAGGAGGGACATTCATTTCCGCAGCATAGCTCTATGCCTGGCCTTGCCCCTCCTGCTTTTTGGGTGCAAGAAGGGGACACCCATTCCTGGGCCGACCCGGCCAGCCAAGGCACGGCTCCTGGGGGTGTCGTATGGGAAGGATCCCCTGAAGCTGCCCGATGGAAGAAGGGTTTCCCGGGCGCGATTCCAGGGGTATCTGGTGGAAACCAGAGCGAAACCTTGGCTGTTTTTGAAAGCCTTTTTGGCCGCCAGGGCCCGGGATGGGAAGGTCGCGAGCCTGGAACCTGGGTTGCGGGAAGATTACCGCAAGGTTTTGGCCGAGCATCCCGATGCCCAGTCTTTTTTACCTGAACCCAACGGGAAGTGGAGGAGCTGGAGTGCACTCGATGATCTTGTGAGTGCGACTCTGTTGTTTCGGGATAAGGATGAAGAGGCTGATTTCGGCAGAAAAGAGGCCGCTCGGCGCGCCTTTCGAAGAATGTCTCGGGCCTACCGCCAGGGCAACCCCAGCCTCCTTTACATAGGGGACACCCTTTTTTGTGACTGGGAGGGCGCCCGCGCGCCCGCCTCCCTGTGTTATCCCGATATCCTAGCCCTCCTCACTCCCCCCCAGCGGGACCAGGCCCTTTTAGAGCTGGCGGACCGGATCAAAACTCGACAAGCCCCCGGTGCGGGCCGATGATCCATGGGTGTCCCATATCGAACTTCAGATTCACGAGGATGACGCGGGGATCCGGCTGGACCGCTTCTTAAGGAAGCTGTTGCCGGGGGCGGGCTTGGGTTTCATCCAAAAGCTCTGCCGCAAGGGGGCCCGCCTCAATGGGCAAAAGGCCCATGCGAGAGATCGGCTCGAGGCAGGGGATGTGCTTCGCCTTGCCTTAGGCCCGGAAGAACTGGAGCGCCTTCGCCTGCCTCAAAAGAAGACGGGTCCCAATTCTGAGACAAAGGCCATCCCTCCCCGCAGGCCAGCGCGCCTCCGGGTCCGTTTTGAGGACAGCCATGTTTTGGTGGTGGAGAAACCAGCCGGGCTGCTCGTTCATGGCGGCCCCAAGGGGGAGCCGGACCTGACCACCATGGTCCGGGAATTCCTCCCATCCGGGGATTCCCTCACCTTCCGCCCTTCTCCGGCGCACCGCCTGGACCGTGAAACCTCGGGCTTGGTGGTCTTCGGCAAGACCGCCCGCGCCCTCCGCGCCCTGACCCAGAGCCTCCGCGAAGGCCGCTGGGCCAAGTGCTACCTCGCCCTCCTGGCCGGCCGACCGAACCCAAGTATGGGTGTCCTGCATGGGCGTTTGCGGCGGGGGGAGCCTTCGCGCAGGGGGGAAGCCCGGGTGCGGGCGGTGGGGGAGGAGAGCGAGGGAGGCAAAGAGGCGCGGCTGCGCTACCAGCTTGTGGAGAGTCGGGCTGGTCTCTCCCTGGTCGCCGTCCTGCTCGAAACGGGGAGAACCCACCAGATCAGGGTTCAGTTTCAAGAGCATGGCTGTCCCCTTGTAGGGGACTCCCGATATGGGGGGGTGCAGGCGCGGGGGCTGCCCTTCGTGCTGCACGCCACGAAATTGCTCCTTCCTCATCCCCTCTCGGATAAGCTTTTGACCGTCGAAGCCCCCCTCCGCGGGAGGATCCGCAACCTTCTCCAGAACGCAGGTTTCTCCAAAGACCCGCGTCCTGCGCTCGAGGCCTTACTCGAACCTTTCCGAGGTGAATCCGAATGAATCCAACGCTGCTTCCGATGACCACGGCCCTCCTCAGCGCCTTCCTCCTCCTCGCCTGCTCCAGCAACGGAGAAGGGCATGGCCCGAGCGGAAAAAGTTCGAAGGCTGAAAGCCGCCCCTCGAAGAAGCAGGAGGAACCCCCCTTTGCCACCATGCTGGTCGTGAAAAAGAAACCGGACTCCCTTCCCAAGATCGATGTCGAAGTGATGGAGTCCTTTCCCCAGCAGTTCGCTCTCACTTTTTCTTTGCAAACTCCCAGCCCGGGATACGAAGCCAAAGTCGGCCAGCCTAAGGCAAAGGGCAAGGCTCTCCAGGTCCGTGTCGATCTGACACCTCCGGACGGCCCTTCCCTGACCGTTCTGGACAAGGCAAAGGTCCGCATTCCTCTAGGGGAGCTTCATACAGGGGCTTGGACTCTCCAGGTCCAGGTCTTCGAGGACAACAAGCTCCACTCTACTCTCAACTTCGCATTAGAGGCCAGATAATGAAGTTCCGTCTTTTCGCCACCTTTTCGATTTTGCTTTTTGCCTTAGGATCTTGCAAATCCAAACCGCCGCTTCTCCATCCCGGCGATCCCCTCCCGCGCCTCGGCGATGAGATCATGGTTTGTGGCAAGCTCTTCCACACGGGGACACCCATTGTCCTCTGGACCGACCCCGGTGGCTACGATGCGTACCGCTTGGAACAGCGTTTCCCGAAGGAAACGGCCGGTCGCAAAAAGAAGCCCGAAGGCCCCCGCTACGGCAGCCTCCGTCGCAGTTTTCCCGAAGACCTCAAAAACAAAGTCATCCAAAACCGCCTGACGGTCTCCGACCTTGCGACCCAGGTGCGGCAGTTTGTTCTGCACTATGATGTTTGCGGAACCTCGCGCCAATGTTTCAAAGTCCTGCAGGATCTGCGCGGGCTCTCTGTCCACTTCATGCTCGATGTGGATGGGACCATCTACCAAACCCTGGACCTCAAAGAGCGCGCCTGGCACGCAGGCAAGGCCAACGACCGGTCCATCGGCGTGGAGATCGCGAACATCGGCGCCTATCCCGCGCCCGACCACAAGGTGCTCCAGGCCTGGTATGTGGGAGAGGCCGAGGCCAAAACCATCCATTTTCCGGACTGGATGAAAGAAACAGGGATTCGTGGAGGGAAGCGCTCCTACCATCCAGCCAGGGCCGGAATCCTCCAGGGAAAGGTCCAGGGCCGTGAACTCTGGCAATATGATTTCACCAAGGCCCAATACCTTGCGCTCGCCCATCTTGCGGCCACCCTCAATCGAGTGCTTCCCGGCATCCGTCTCGATTACCCTCGGGACAAAGAAGGAAAGCTTCTGACAAGGGCGCTCTCTCCCAAGGAACTTGCAAACTATGAAGGCCTTCTCGGGCACTACCACGTCACGACGCGTAAGACCGACCCGGGTCCCGCGATGAACTGGGACCTCCTGATCCGCAAGGCTCGGGCCCTTCGATACGGGATCTGCGAAGAGGGGGATCTATAGGTTTCCTTGGATTTCCAGGACCGCTTCAATGGGGGGGAGCTCTGCGAATTCCTCCCCAAGCACCAGGAGCTTTTCGATCTCCTCGGAGTTCGGAGTTTCGAAGGACTCGCTTCGCTTCTTCAGGATCGCGATCCCTGCATCCGAGAGTCCTGGTCCTCCTTTTTCTCGTTCCCGCACCCGCTTCTCCAAGGTGGACATGCGGGGGTTTAAAAAGACGCAAAGCCATGGGACCCCCATGCCTTCCGCCAAGCGCACAAAGGGAGTCCGCCTCGCCCTGCTCGGAAAGCCCGCGTCGGCCACAACCACTTCTCCCCTCTCCAGGCCTTCGCGGCAGGCAGCCAGAAGCCCCTTGTAACAGGCCTCGCTTTGCGCCTCCCCATAGATCCCCTCTCCAAACTCCGCCTTCGCACTCTGGTTCGGGGGAATCCCCGCCTGCTCCTTGCGAAGTTGATCACTATGAAAAACCCTTGCCCCCAAAAGATCCCCCAGCTGCTCCGCCACAACCGTTTTCCCCGAACCCGGAAGGCCACAAAGTAGGATCAAGGCCTTCCCTTTTTGGTCTCCCAGTCGGTACCCCAGCCCCAAACTCAAGTAGCGCAGAAACTCCGCCAGCGCTTCCGCCCTCTCGGCCTCCGGCACTTCCTCCTCATGCGCCTTAAAAAGCGCCACCTTGGCCCGCACCATCGCACGGTAGACCTTGTAAAAGGGGAGCAGCCTTTGCATCTCCTTGTCTTTGCTTCGCTCCGCGTAGGCATGCATGCTGCGCCGCGACAAGTCTCTCGCTCCCAAGTGGTCCAGGTCCATACCGAGGAAAGCAAGTTCCGAAGCCACGTCGAGGCAGCGAAAACGAGGGCTGAACTCGATCCGGTCGTAGATGACCACTCCCTCCTCCAAAAAACAGATGTTCCCCGCGTGCAAATCCCCATGGCCTTCTCGGATCCTCCCTTTCCGAACGCGTTCTTCGAACAAAGACTTGAGAGAAGTAAAGCGCTCCCTCGTCCATGTATGGAGTACGTCGAGGGCTCTGAGATGTCGTTTCTTCTCGGGATCGTCTTGAAGAAGCGCTCTGCATTGGACAAAGTTCTCCTCGCAGTTGGAAAGCACTTGCGAAGGTTCTCCATAAGCATCCACCCCTTTCCCCGTGGCAGCCTCTTGATGGAAACGAACCAACCGATCCACCAAGGCCGAGAGCTGCGCGGGACCAAGCTCCCCTTCCCGCACGAGCTTGTCCATCATCCGCTCGGCGGGCAATCTTTGCATCGCCACGCAATAGTCCACCAGCTCCCCACAGCTCCCGCCGACCCGAAGCTTCCTTCCCTTCCTGCGGATCTCCAACACACCCAAGTACACCGAAGGCGCCAATTCCTGCCCAAGCCGCAGCTCCTCCTCACAAAAAAACTTCCGCGCCTCCAAAGTGCTGTAATCCAAAAAGCCCAAATTGACGGGCTTCTTTACCTTGTAGACCCTCTCTCCCACAAAAAAGAGAAGCGAGATATGGGTTTGCAAGACCTCGACCTTCTCCACGGATTTCTCCGAAGCTCCCTGCACCTTGGGAAAAGCCTCGGGCTCTCTCAATCCTTGGATCAAGCTGTCCGCATCCATACCCTTAGGATAGGCCAGTCTCTCCAAAAAACCTTCTGATCCTTTGCAGCCTTTTCGACCTGGGGACCCTTTGCCTCACCTCATTCCCAGCTGAATGACCCCGTTGCTTGTCCGCAGAACCGACTCGGCCCCTTTCTCGGAAAAGCGCAGGCGCATCTCTTTTCGCTTCTTCCGTTCCATCTGAATTCCTTCGGGAAACTCAGCCTTGATCAAACCGTTGCTGGTGCGCGCAAAAAGGCTTCCCTCGAAGGCTTTGCCCACCTTGAGCCGGATCAGGCCATTCGAGGTCTTGACTTCCACAGGTCCCTTGTTGTCTTCGCGCAAAACGATGTCCACAAGCCCGTTGCTTGTTTTGGCTTTGACTCTGCCGTCGGCATCTCGGACACGGATGCTGCCATTGCTCGTGGAAAGGTCCAAGGGGCCAAGGTGGTCGAAGATCTCGATCCGGCCGTTGGAAGTGTGGAGATGAGCGGGACCCTGGAGCTTGTTCAGGGAGATCGCGCCATTGGAGGTTTGGAGGTCGATGGCTTGGGTCTCGTGGACCAGGATGGTGAAGGAGCAGCCTTCGTTCGACAAGCGTTTCTCGGGGAAGGTTGCAAAAATGCGCAATCCATTCACCTTTTCTGGATCCGCATGGATTTGGACCTGCGCAAGCCGCTCCTTGGACCGGGCCCTGATCTCCGCGTGGATCTCGACTGTGGGGGAACTTCCCTGGCTGACTCTGATGGAACCATTGGTCGTGACTACAGAGAGTTTGCCAAGCTTGGGAATTTGGAGAGTCTTTTTTTGTTCGCCCTTCACAAGTTTTTGAAAGGCATCGCAGGAGCAGAGGGTCGTGCAAGCGGTGAGGAGAAGGCTGGGGATAAGAAGGCGGGCGGTGAAGGGGAGAGGCATCGTGCATTCCTTGGAGAGAGTCTGAAAGAGGAACTCTTGCGAGGAGATCTTGAGGTATTTCCAAAAAGAGGCAAGGGAGGGCCTGAATCTCCTTGCAGCTTGCTCTCAAAGAGCCCAGCTCCTATGATCCCTCCTTGGTATCGGGGTCTGGTGTCAAGCGGTTGGCAAGGGCTTCGGGCATGGGAGGGGTTTGATGGACAAGATCCGTATACGGGGCGGGCAGCCCCTTCGCGGGCGTGTGGCTGTTTCGGGATCCAAGAACGCAGTTCTGCCGATTCTCGCTGCCTGCCTTCTCATCGAAGACGAGGTCATCTTGGATGGGGTTCCCGTTCTCGAAGATGTCCACAATCTCCTTCGGCTTTTGGAAAGCCTGGGCTTGGATTCGCGCTGGGAGCCCGATGGGAGTCTGCATCTCCGTCTCCTCGATGAGGAAAACAGCTTCGCTCCCCATCATTTGGTGCGGACCATGCGGGCCTCGTTTTGTGTGCTTGGACCTCTCTGGGCTAAGAGAGGAAGTGCGGTGGTTTCCTTCCCGGGAGGCTGCGTCTTCGGACACAGGCCGGTGGATCTCCATCTCAAGGGACTTGAGGGAATCGGGGGCAAGATTCGGCTGGATAAAGGCAACGTCCACCTCAGTGGCGAAGTTTTGGGAGGTCAGGTTTACCTTGGGAGCAATTTTGGAAGCACGGTCCTCGGGACTGCCAATGTCCTGATGGCCGCCGTCCTCGCCAAGGGGGAAACGACCATTGACTATGCCGCCCAGGAGCCGGAGATCGCCGATCTTTGCCGCTTCTTGAACGCCTGTGGGGCCAAGATCTCCGGCGTGGGAACCCACCGCCTGCAAATCCGGGGAGTCGGGCGGCTCCATGGCTGCCGCTATCGGGTCATCCCGGATCGGATCGAGGCGGGAACCCTGCTCATGGCAGGGCTCATCACCGGCGGTGAAGTTGAGGTCCTGGGGGCTCGGCCGGACCATCTGTCTGCTGTCCTGGATCGCCTTCGGGGGGCCGGGGCGCATTTTGAGATGGGTTGGGTGGAGGCCGAAGAGGGCGAGGACCTCGGGAGGCGAGGTTTGGGCGGATTGGATCCTGCGCGAGTCCCGGTGATCCCCCCTCGCCCCCAGCGGGGAGTCTCCCCTGTGCATGACCGCGAAGCGCCCTATATGGCGGATCGGATCCTCTACGAGAGGACCTGCGAGCCCTCGGGGGAAGGAGGAGACAGCTTTCCCTTTATCCGGGTTCTCCCTTCTGAGGATCTGGCCGGAGTGGATGTCTCAACCAACCCCTATCCCGGGTTTCCGACCGACCTTCAGGCTCAGTTCATCGCCTTGATGACCCAGGTGCAGGGAGTGAGCTTGGTGACAGAGAAGATTTATCCAGAGCGATTTATCCACGTGGCTGAACTGGCTCGCCTAGGAGCCAAGATCCGGCGTGAAGGACCCACAGCCATTGTCCAGGGACCCGAACGGCTGAGCGGGGCCACTGTGATGGCCTCGGATCTTCGAGCTTCTGCCGCCTTGATCTTAGCGGGTTTGGTCGCGGATGGGACGACAGAAGTGCGTCGCGTCTACCACTTGGATCGCGGTTATGAGGGCCTCGAGAAGAAGCTTCGTGCCCTGGGTGCGGACATCGCGCGGGTCCGGGAGCAGTAAAAAAACTCGACAGGGCTTTGCTACCAGATTCGCCCGCTTCAAGGTAGAGTTCCTCCATGTTCGAATCCCTGACATCCGCTTTGGGCAAGGCCTTTGAGACCCTCAGAGGCCAGAAAACCCTCACTGAAGACAATATCCAGGAAGGCCTCAAGGCCGTTCGTCGCGCTCTCCTCGAAGCCGATGTGCACTTCAAAGTTGCCAAAGAGTTTGTCAACCAGGTCAAGGATGCCGCCGTCGGCCAGGAGTTGATCAAATCCGTCGATCCGGCCCAGCAGTTCATCAAAATCTGCCACGACCAGCTTGTCAGTCTCATGGGCGGGGAGCAGGCCACGATTCCCATGGCCTCCTCGGGTCCCACAGTTCTGATGATGGCCGGGCTCCAAGGCTCGGGGAAGACGACGACTTGTGCCAAGCTCGCCCATCACCTCCGCAAGCGCAAAAAAAAGCGTCCTCTTCTGGTTGCAGCTGACCTGCAACGCCCTGCAGCCGTCTCCCAGCTCCAAACCCTGGGCAAGCAGCTCGGGATCGATGTCTACGACGAAGGCACCAAGAGCAGCCCTCCCAAAGTCTGCAAGCGTGGGATCGCCCACGCCAAGAAGATGGGCTACGACTTTGTCATCCTGGACACGGCGGGCCGCCTTCATGTTGACGACCTCCTGATGAAGGAGCTAGAGGAGATCGTTGGCCTTTGCAAGCCGGATTCGGTCGTCTTGGTCTGTGATGCGATGCTGGGACAGGACGCAGTCAACTCAGCGGGCGAGTTCCACCAGAGGTTGCCCCTCAGCGGGGTTATCTTGACCAAGTTGGATGGGGACACCCGGGGCGGCGCCGCCCTCAGCGTGCGCAAGGTCACAGGCTGCCCGGTCCTTTTCGCGGGGGTGGGGGAAAAGCCGGAGGATCTTGAAGAGTTCTATCCCGACCGCATGGCGGGACGCATTCTCGGGATGGGAGATGTTGTGGGCCTGGTGGAGAGGGCTCAGGAGGTTGTTGACGAAAAAGACGCCGAAAAGGCCGCCAAAAAGCTCCTCAAGGGGCGTTTTACCTTTGATGATTTTCTCAAGCAGATGCAAATGGTCCGCAAGTTGGGACCCCTCAAAAAGGTCTTGGGCATGCTGCCCGGGGTTGGGCAGGCCATCAAGGACATTGACATCGATGAGGGACACTTTGCCCGGCTCGAAGCGATGATTCTCTCCATGACCGCGAGAGAAAGGGCTGAGCCTTCCCTGATTGATCTCTCCAGGCGCAGGCGGATCGCCCGTGGGTCGGGAAATGAACTTCAGGCTGTTCATGACCTGCTCAAGCAGTTCAAAATGATGAAGAAAATGTTCGGGAAGATGGGAAAGGGGGGAGGTCTTCCTCCCGAGCTGATGGGGGAAGCTCCAAAAAAGGGTTTTCGGCAAAAAAGGGGAGCTGGATTTCCCGGGATGAAGGGTGGGAAACGGGGAAAACCAAGGTTCCGCTGAGTTTCCTTGGGAATGGAAGAATCTTCCTGTAGGTTTTTTCCAGGCAAGGCCTTGTCTTCTTGGCCTAATTGGTGTTTGATTTTCCGCCTTTGAATTCCCGCTTGAGCCCTGGCCGGGCTCTCCCTTTACCAACAGTTAGGTCCTTTTAGGGCAGTTGTCCACGGAGCATTTATGACAGTCAAGATTCGTTTACGTAGAACGGGCCGACGAAACAGACCCTGCTACCGAATCTGTGCGATCGAATCCCGGAACCCCCGGGACGGCCGTGATCTCGAAATCCTCGGACTTTACGATCCCCTGGCCCCTCGGGTCGAAGACCAACTCAAGGTCAAGGTGGATCGGGTCAGTGCCTGGCTTGCCAACGGAGCACAGGCGAGTGAGACTTGCTATTACCTTTGCAAGAGGGCAGGAGTGGAATTCCCAGCCAAAACGCCCCGCAAACGCAAAAAAAAGCGCACCGAAAATAAGAGCAAGAAGAAATGGGTGCGTGACATTACCTTGCTCAAGGCCAAGAAGGCCCGGCGTGAGGCTCGGGTCGAAGCGAAAAAAGCCGCCGCTGCGGCTGCTGCATCTTCAGAAGAGGGTTGATTGGAAGAAGGAAGGGGCTTGAGTCCTCGACCTTTGTCCTTGGGGTTCCTTCAAGGGGAAAATCGGGGACTAGGGCTTCGGTTTTTTTGGATGCAATTTTTGAGTGCAATTTTCGGGATACTGGTTTTTGGGGCTAGATTCTGAGGGCAGAGAGCACATACCAGGGGAGTGGGCTTCCTTTGCCTATGGTCGAGAAGAAGGAATTCGTACATGGCCGCAAAAAAAAAGACGAAAAAGGGTCCCGCAAAGCCTAGAGGTAGCGGGGGAGCAAGTTCTAAGAAGAAGGCTCCTGGTAAGAAGGCAGCTCCAAAGGGAGGCTCCCCCAAAAAGGGAGCAAAGAAGGCGGGGAGTTCTGTGAAGGCAAAAAAGAAAGCTGGGGCTACACGAAAAAAAACAACGGCCAAGAAGGGCCCTACCGGAAAGGCTGCGACGAAGAAGGTAGGAGCCAAGAAGGCGGCAAAGAAGGCGGTTGCAAAGGTTACGACCAAGAAGGTGGCCGGCAAAAAAACCGCTACCAAAAAGAGCTCCAAGAAAAAAGCCGTAACAAAAAAGACGACCAAAAAGAAAAGCGCTGCCGGTTCTCCCTCGAAAGTAAGTCCGGGAGAGAAGCTGACGGCCCAGGGGATTTTGAAAAAGCGGGCGGAAGCCAAGAAGGCAGCGGATAAAAAGGCGGCTGCTCAAAAAGCTGCTGAAAAGAAACCTGCAGGCAAAAAGGTTAAAAAAGTCGCCGTAAAAAAAGTTTCTGTTGTGGCCATTGGGGAAAGCAAGCAGGCAAGCCAAAAAGGGGGGGCGAAGAAAGGAGCCGCAAAAAAAACAGCTCCCAAAGCGGAGGTTCCTGTTGAGGTGGAAACCAAGGCCCCTCCCGCTCCCAAGCAGCGATCCCAACCTGTTGAGGTGCAGGAGATTGATGTAAGGACGGAGAAGGAGCAGCGAAAACGGCTTCCCTCCTACCGCCCCAAGAGCTATGGGAAAAAGCCGAAACCTGCCTCAGCGGGAGAGATCCTCAAGATCCTCATTAAGTTTTTGGGGAAAGCTCCGACCTTCAAGCGTGAACTCAAAGGGCTTCCTCTTGTTCATTTGGGGATGTTCTGTGTTTTCGCAGTGGGGGGGAATCCTCCCAAGGTTTGCTTGGAAGCTGTGAAACGCCTGGTGGAGGCTTTTCCTGATTGGAACGAGTTTCGGATCAGTGATCCTCTCGAATTTGTGGAGATCCTTGAGGACCTCGAGATCGACAATCTTTACAACCGTTGCGAGAGGGTTTTGGAATTCATCAACGATGTTTACCAAGACCAAAACGGGGTGGATCTTGAGTTCCTGCGCCAGAGCGATACCGAAGACCGTCTCACCATTTTGGATCGCTATGTTTCTTTGGGACCTGCTCTTGCACATTTTCTGGCTTTGGGCATTCAGGGTTTCGAGGGAGTTCTTTTCCATTATTCCTGGGCCAGGGTCGTCCAGCGCTTGGGGCTTGTTCCCCGCTCAGGTTCTCCCAAGGTTCTTTTGAGTTCCTTTGCCAAGGTTTTTAAGGGCAAGGACCTTGTGACCGCCCAGGTAAACCTGATCGACCTGGGAGAGGAGATCTGTCTCTCCAAGAACCAGTCCTGCCGCAGCTGTTACTTGGTGCTTCATTGCAAGGGGCGAAAGGTCTGAGCCCACTGGATCCTTCGGTTTTGTTAGCCTCCTCCTCACCCAGGCGGAGGGAGATCCTTGAGGGGGCGGGATTTCAGGTTGCGCTTGTGACTCCCGGCCCCGAACAAGAGCCGGCCAAGGGGGAGGAGCCAAAAGGTTATGTCTTGGGGCAGTCGCGGGCCAAGGCCTTAGGTGCTGAGGTCGAGGGGAGGTCCGGCGTTCTTCTGAGTGGAGACACGGTGGTCAGTTTGGATGGAGGTATCTTGGGGAAGCCTGAGGATGCGGAGGAAGCGAGGGCGATGCTCCAGAAATTGATGGGGCGAAGGCATGAGGTCTGGAGCGCTCTCGCGATGGGGCGGGTCGAAGGGGGGCGTTTGTGTTCGCAAGGCCTTGTTTGCGGAGCGCGTTGTGCACAGGTGCGTTTTGGGGAGATCCCCGAGGAGGCGCTTGAGGCTTATTTGGCTGGGGAGGAATGGAAGGATAAGGCGGGTGGATATGGGATCCAGGCTTGGGCCGGAGCCTTCGCCAGCTTGGTTGAGGGAAGACTCGATACGGTGGTGGGCCTTCCCATGGACTTGTTCTGGGCGCTTTGGAAGGAGCTTGGGGCCGGAGAGGATCCGGATGAGCCGCTTCGCAGGAGTTCTTGGCCTCGGTCTTGATCTTGGATGGGGAGCCCGGCCTTGCATCCTGGCCTGGGGAGTCTACAATCTTTTCCTTTTTCCGGCCGCAGGGCGGGGTAGAAACAGGAACTCTCGATCGCGGTTCCAGGCGGATTGGGTCGAGGCAGAGGAAAGGAACTCCGGAATGAAGAAGGACATTCATCCGAAGTACGAAGAGTGCGAAGTCACCTGCGCGTGTGGGGTTACGTTCAAGACCAGGTCGAGTGTCAACAAGATCAAGGTCGATATCTGCAGCGAATGCCACCCCTTCTACACAGGGAAGCAGAAATTTGTGGATACCGCTGGGCGGGTCGACAAGTTCATGAAGCGTTACGGCAAGCACCTCGAAAAGAAAGAATCCTGATCGAGTTTGAAGGCGCAGGCTCCACCGACATCATGGGGGGCCTTGCCAGGGACCACGGAGGTTGAGGATTGCGGGAGTCGTTGCGTACCAGGCTTCGGAGTTGTGAGGCGCGATTTGAGGAACTCGAAGCCCAATCGGCTGACCCTGCAATTATTCAGGATCGCAATCGTTCGAAGGCGCTTTTTCGCGAACTCGGTGGGCTGCGGGACATTATTGCGGCCTACAGGAAATATGGTGTGGTCCAGTCCAGCTTGGAGGAGGCACGGGAGATCGTCGAGGGGGGTGGGGATCCCGAGTTTGTAGAGCTCGCCAAGGAGGAGATCCCCGAGCTGGAAGCTCAGGCCGAGCAGCTCGAGTTGGAGATTGAGACCCTTCTTCTTGAGGGTGAAGACGAAGTGGGTTCGAGAGATGCCATCCTCGAAATCCGGGCGGGCACTGGGGGGGAGGAGGCGGCTCTCTTTGCGAAGGACCTGGCCCGCATCTATGAGCGCTTTTGCCAGCGAAAGGGCTGGAAGATGAAGACTCTCCAATACAGCGAGTCTGATTTGGGGGGCTTCAAGGAGGCTGTGTTTTCGGTCTCGGGCGAAGGCGTGTTCCGGATCCTGCGCTTTGAGATGGGAGGGCACCGGGTGCAGAGGGTGCCGGTGACGGATTCTCAGGGAAGGATCCAGACCTCGGCTGCCACGGTTGCGGTTTTACCGGAGGCCGAAGAGGTGGATGTGGAGCTGGACGAAAAAGACCTGGAGTTCCAGACGACAACTTCTTCGGGTCCGGGGGGGCAGCATGTCAACAAAACCCAATCGGCCGTGCGCATCACCCATATCCCCACGGGTTTGGTGGTCTTTTGCCAGGAAGAACGTTCCCAGCACAAGAACAAGGCTAGAGCCTTGAAATTGCTGCGAAGCCGACTCTTCGATCTTGAACGGCAGAAGGTCGAAGACGAGCGGGCCCATCAGCGGAAGACACAGGTGGGGAGTGGGGACCGGAGCCAGCGGGTTCGGACCTATAATTTTCCTCAAAACCGGGTGACGGATCACCGGGTCCCGGGCAAGAACTTCTCCTTGGAAAAGATTTTGGATGGAGACCTGGATGCTCTCATCGAAGACCTCCGTCTTTTGGATCGGGAAGAGAGGCTCCGAGACCTGTGAGTCCGAGAGATGGAGAGGTTGAGAGGCTTTCTCGGGGAACCTTCATGAAAATCACTGAAATCCTTCATTTTTCTGACAGTTGCTTTGAACTCCAAGGCCTTTCTCCGTTCAATTATTGTCCCTAAACCCGGCCACGTGCCTATCGCAATGTTTTCTACAGTGCCTGCCCCAAGGGACTGCGTTTTTCTTTTTTCGAATCAGGGTACATAAGATGACCGATACCAACGATCCCATCCGCGATGACCTCGAGCTGATCGAGGAAGCCCCCGCGAGCTCTCCCCAAACTCCCCAGGCCCAAAAGGTTGACTACCTTGCCCTGATTTTCAGCCGTCTGACCATGGGGATGAACTGTCCCATGTTCAACCCCCGGTCGGATCCGATGTATTTCCGGATTTTCTTTGGCGGGCTTTTGATGTTTATTGGGACTCTCATTCCCTTTGATGGAGATTGGGCGCATAGGGGGTACCTGACCTTCTCCGGTTCCATCTGGATGATCATTGCCCTGGGCGTCATGTGGAGCATGTGGGGCGCCGTCTCATCCGGAGCACTGCGGATGAAGTGGATTCTCTATGCCTTTTTCCCCTTTGTCTGGGGACTCTGGCACCTGTTTATGACACCCCCTGATTTTGGAAGTGTTGATCTTAAAACTTGGGGGGATGTCTTCGGACTCCTGAGCAGCCAGGAGAACTTTCCCAAATTCGGGAATGCTTTGCAGAGCTTTGGTCCGGGGAAACTCCTGGTCTTCTTTGGTGCGCTGATGGTGGAGTTCCAATTCATTGTAGGACTCTTCGGCGGTGTGAAGAAGAGTAAGGAGATCAAGGCGAACCGAAGCGCCCAACGTCGCCGTTGAACTGTTGTGGCTGAGGCGTTTTCCGTCCAAAAGGTCCTCCTTCTTGCTGAGGAGTACTTGAAGGAAAGGGGACGTTCTTCGCTGGGACTTCGCTCGGATCTTTCTCGGGCCCTGGGGGCTGTCCTGGGTTTAGACCGCCTCGGTCTCCTTTTGCAGCATGAACGGATCCTCACTTCCGGAGAGCGTGCCCAATTTCGGGGCTTCACCCAGCGCATGGCCAGGGGGGAGCCTCTCGCTTATTTATTGGGGGAGCGGGAATTTTACGGGCGGCCTTTTGGGGTAGGCCCCGAAGTTTTGATTCCGCGGCCGGAAACGGAGTTGCTCGTGGAGAAGGCCCTTGAGATGCTTCCCGAGGGGGCAGAGGTTTTTGAGCCCTGTACGGGGAGTGGATGCATCGGGGTGACGCTGGTTTTGGAGAGGGAGGATCTACGGGTTCGGGCGACGGATCTGTCAACTGCCGCTCTGGAATGGGCGAGGAAGAACGCGGAGGCTTTGGGAGCGGACAGGAAGAGACTCCGTTTTGCGGAGGGGAGCTTTTGGGAGGCAGCCGGAGATAAGCCCTTTGATGCGCTGATTGCGAATCCTCCCTATGTGGACCCCAAGAGGCCGGAGCTGCTCGCGGCTGAGGTGCGGGAGTTTGAGCCCCCTTTAGCGCTCTTTGGGCCGGGCGGGGATCCGCTGGGGGCGTATCGGGCCTTGCTCATGGGAGGGGTTAAGGGTTTGGTGAGCGGGGCTTTGGTTTTATTCGAGGTGGGGGTGGATACAGCTGAGCCGGTCCTGGATTTGGTTCGGCGGTCACGCTCCTATGAGCAGGGATGTCTCATGCCTGATCTCGCGGGCCTCCCTCGGATGCTTGTGGCCCGGCGCAAATAGCTGCATCTTGATCGCTTTGCCTTGGGGTGGATCAATGCCAGAGGCTGGGGCCTTGGGGGCCACCGAACAAGAAACCGCTGGGGGTGGGCAGGGCG
>JALSSW010000053.1 GCA_026984035.1 Planctomycetota bacterium | reverse complement strand
AAAACGCTAGAAGCGTTTTTCCCAAAAAACCCCCGGAGGGTTTTTCCACGGTTTTATGGTCGAAAGCCCTCTGGGCTTTTGGGAATCCCAAAGACTCAAGATCCCCAATAGTTAAAGCCCCTCCCAAAAACGCTAGAAGCGTTTTTCCCAAAAAACCCCCGGAGGGTTTTTCCACGGTTTTATGGTCGAAAGCCCTCTGGGCTTTTGTGAATCCCAAAGACTCAAGCCCCCCAATAGTTAAAGCCCCTCCTAAAAACGCTAGAAGCGTTTTTCCCAAAAAACCCCCGGAGGGTTTTTCCACGGTTTTATGGTCGAAAGCCCTCCGGGCTTTTGTGAATCCCAAAGACTCAAGCCCCCCAATAGTTAAAGCCCCTCCTAAAAACGCTAGAAGCGTTTTTCCCAAAAAACCCCCGGAGGGTTTTTCCACAGGTTTTTCCACGAGCTTTCGAAGAAATTCTCCACAGGTTTCAGCTCATGAACAACAACTGCTTCCGGTCAGTTCCACATAGCTTCGCCAAGCGAGGATCGATGCCGCCACAAGCATCGCGCTGCGTTGAAAAAGAAGCATTCCCCTTGGTCCCAATCTCTCATGGATCTTTCCCAAAAAGAGGTGAGAGGCCGCCAGCAGCGGCAAGCTCGCCAAGGCAAAGGCTCCCATGGAGAGAGCCCCTCGAAGGGGCGTCCCTGTTGCCAGCGCTGCTCCATAGGCGGCATAGAGAAGGCCGCAGGGAAGCAGGGGGGTGAGGGCCCCGAGAGCCCCAGCCCGGGCAGCCGGACTCCAATGCATCGTCTTTTGTGACCAACCTCCCAGGACTCTTGCGAGACCCGGGATCTTGCCCAGGTATTTTTCAAACCCGAAGGCGTAAAGCACCAGGAAAAAGACAATGCCCAAGGAAATCCATGGACCTTGCCCGGTCACCTTTTGCGTCCCCAGGACTGCCCCAAGCGTTCCTGCCAGTCCTCCGACCAGGGTGTACGAAAGCACCCGAGCCGTGTGGTAAGAAACGATCCCCTTTTTCGACCCCATAAAACAACCAGCCAGGGGACCGCACATACCCGCGCAGTGAACGCTCCCTGTGGCCCCCAGGACCGCGTTGTTGATGATGTCCCTGAGGGCGGTTTGCGTTGCGATCTGGAGAAACATGCGTTAGATCCTATGACAAGACGATGGCAAAAAGGAAAGAAGAAACGGCGGAGGAAGGTGGATCTCTGAACCCAAGGCCTTCCGAAGCCTGCCTGCACTGCGGCTTGCCGGTTCCTCCCGGAAGCCGGCACCCCGGGTTTTGCTGCCCGGGATGCGAAGCAGTCTACGGGATCCTGAAGGGCCAGGACCTCGGGGCCTTTTATGAACTGGGGGGAGGAAGAGGGCAACCCATCGGGGCCCCCCCGCGACCATCTGTCCTCGACTGGCTCCCTCCCTTGGAGCGGGATGGGCATGTCCAAGGGAGCCTCACCCAGGTCCAACTCGATCTCCAAGGGATCCATTGCGCTGCTTGCGTCTGGGTTCTTCAAAAACTGTGGAACCGCCTCCCCGGCGCCCTTCGGATCCAGATCAATCCCGGGCTCGGGCAGGTGGACCTCAGCTATGACCGCAGCAAGATGCAGCTTGGCGATTGGATCCATGCGGTCGAATCTCTGGGTTATCGGCTCGGCCCCCGCAGCCGGAATGAAGGGGACAAGGCTGAATCCAGGCAGAGGGGCTTACTCTGGCGCCTTGGGATCTGCGCCGCGCTTTCGATGAACGCCATGATGTTCGCCTTTAGTTACTACTTTGGGCTCGACCTCAGCGACCCCGAGATCTACAGCCTCTTCCGTTGGATCTCCTTGGGCCTTGCTTCCCTTGCGGTTCTGGTGGGGGGGCCGGTCTTCTTCAAGGCCGCCTTTGCCGGCTTGAAAAACCGCGTCCTGCATCTGGATCTTCCCATCGCCCTCGGAATTCTTCTGGCCTATGGCGGTTCGGTCTATTGGTTCGTTGCGCGGGGGGACCACAGCTACTTCGACACAGTTACCATCTTCATTACCTTGATGCTTCTGGGGCGTTGGCTGCAGGAGCGGGCGATCACGCGCAACCGCCGCTTCCTCCTCAAGGCGGAGGGGGTTGAGAAGCTCAGTGTGCGCAAACTTGAGGACGGTGAACTGCGGACGATTCCCGCTCTGGGACTCGAACCGGGCGATTCCTTCTTGGGGCTCCCAGGCGACTTGGTCCCAGTGGACGCTGTCCTGGAAAGCGAAGCAGGTCTTTTCTCGCTGGACTGGATTGCGGGGGAGTCCGAGCCGAGGCGTTTTGATCGAGGAGACGAAGTCCCCGCCGGGTCCTTTGTCCGGGACCGCAGTCCCCAGAAACTGAGGGTTCGCAGAGGGGTGGAAGAGTCCGGCCTCCTTCGCCTTCTGCGGCCAGAGACCAATCCCTTCACGGATGCCGAAGGCAATGGGTTTTGGAACTCCTTGAGCCGGATCTATGTCCTTGGGGTCCTCCTTCTCGCCTTGTTCGGGGCTTTGCTTTGGGCTTTTCTCGATCCTTCCCGCTCTCTGGATGTTGCGATCTCCATCCTCGTCGTCACTTGTCCCTGCGCCCTCGGCCTCGCGATCCCCCTGGGTTTCGATCTGGGGATGGCGCGTCTGCGCCGCAAGGGGATTTTTGTGCGCAGTCCGGATCTCCTAGACCGGCTGGCCGACCTCCGTCGGGTTTTTTTTGACAAGACCGGCACCCTCACCTGGGGGGGGCTTGTGGCCTTTCCTGCTTTTTCCCTCCCTGACGGGGAAGCTTTTCCCTGGGCGGTCCTCAACTCCATGGCCAGATCCAGCCTCCATCCCGTTTCAGCAGCCGTCAGTGAGGCCGTTCCCCAGGGAGAGCGCCGTTTTCTTCCCGAACTCCGAGTCGAGGAGAGCTTTGGCGAAGGCCTCCAAGCCTGTCAGGAGGGCAGGGTCTACCGTTTGGGGCGCCCGGGCTTTGCAGGGGAGGGCGAAGGGGATTGTCTCTTTTCGCGGGATGGACAGGTCTTGGCGCGGTTTCGGATCGAAGAGGATCTTCGTTCCGGCTACGAGGCAGCTCTTGAAAATCTCAGGACAAAAGAGATCGAAGTCTGGATCTTGAGCGGAGATCATCCATCCAAGGTCCTGGCTGCCGCCCAGAAACTCGGGATTCCCGAAGAGCGCGCTCTCGGTGGCCTCCGGCCCGAGGACAAGGCTGAGATGGTGGCAAAACTGGACAAGGGAAAGGGGCTGATGCTTGGGGATGGCCTCAATGATGCCTTGGCCTTCCAAAAGGCAACAGCCGCAGGCACGCCCGCGATCGACAGGCCCGTTCTCCCCGAAGCTTGTGATTTTTTCTACCTTGGAGGAGGAGGAAGTGCGGTGGCCGACCTCCATGAGGTGGCGGGAATCTATCGACAGATTGTGCACTGGAATCTTTGGGCCGCGGGGGCCTATAACGGTGTGGCGGTGACGCTTTGCTTGATGGGTTTGATGAGCCCCCTCCTTTGCGCCATCTTGATGCCAATCAGTTCCCTTGTCCTTCTGAGTCGGACCTGGGCCAAAATGCGTGAACCGAGGTCAAGCTGATGGAAGTCGTGCCCCTACTTGTTTTTTGCAGTCTCCTGCTCGCTGCAGCCGGAGTGGGAATGTTCGTCTACAGTGTGAGGAACAAGGATCCAGAGCACGCAGACCGACTTTCCCTTCTTCCCTTGGAGGATGATGCGGAGCCATTGGAGACTTCTGCCTCGGATTCTCCCACGAATCAGGAGGATCCTCCGACGACACCAGAATAAAAACCGGCTTGGTCCCCCCGGTCATGATGAAATGTCGTTTTTTCCATGCTGAGAAATTTCAGGTCAATTCCCCAGCTTCTTGAGGATGCACTTTGGAAAGGGAACGAATTGTCGCAATGCGGAAAAGGTTGAAAAAAAGTTCTGTAATCAACGGAAACTTCTCTAGGCT
>JALSSW010000052.1 GCA_026984035.1 Planctomycetota bacterium | reverse complement strand
AACTAAGGAGGTTTATTGCTGGATCCGAAATCCTGGAAAAACCGAATATGCTCTTCTTAAAAGTTCTCCTTTTGTGTTCGAAGGAGGATGGAAAGATCTTGGCGCTTTAATTCCCATGAAAGGCGAAGACAGTCGATTGCAAATCGTAGTAGATGGGGATCCACAAAAAGCCAAAGCCATTTTCCCTCTGACCTTTGGGATTTCAGTCGATGGATACCACCTTAAGGAAATCTCCATGGCTCAAGGGAAAGAGCTTGTCTTCAAGGCTGGGAGAGGGAAAACGCTTTTCCTTCATCACAGGCCCTCCCCCCTCAAAGCCAACAACTTGGGTGACAGTCTTTTCTTCCATTCTTGGAAATTTGTAGAAAAGGGAAAAAGGGACATTTCCTTCCATCCATCCGGGGGATTCGGGCATGTGGCCAAAATGCGGCCTCTTCATCGGATTCATATCGCCCCCTTCAAGCACCGGAACATTCTGATTCGAGCCAGGATTGTGGGGCCGGAAGGAATCCTTCCACAAGACCTTCTTCTCATCCTCCATGTCCGAGTTTTTCCTTCTGGCGCAGGAGGAGGCATGGGTGATATCCCCAGCGTCCACCCCCAATCAAAGGTCAAAGCAAAGATGAGGAAAAAATTTGAGGGCTTTATCTCAATGGACGCTGATGTCCACCTACGCGCGATCTCTGGCAAGGTAACGGTGGCAACTGTTGACAAAAAAGGAAGAAGGAAAAGACGGGACTATAGTGGATTCACCACTCAAGTCACCCCCCCTATTTCCATCGACTTGAAACCTCAAGTGATGGTCCAATTCCAAGGATTGGAAAAACACGAAAAAGACTTAGCTGATTTTTTTCTTCAACCCAAAGCTTTATTCGAAAAAGGGGTTTCCCCTTGGTGGGGAACTGGTACCATCATTGAAAAGAAAAAAGGTGGGTTCAGGACCAAGTTCCCCATCCCCGCCCCCGAGGTGTATGTCCTTTTAAGGGTTCATCCTCAGATGAAAAGACCTCGGGTCCTCGGAACTTTCAAAATCCTTTCCACGACCTCCATGATTCAGGTTCCATAAGCCCATGGAAACAAGCTCTTCTCCACACATCCACTCGGTGTGCCCTGGCAACCGGGGCAAGGTCGCAACGATAGAAGGTCAAGCTCATTCGGCAAACCTGATTGCAGGAAGAACAGAGGCATTCATCCTATGAATCGAAGAATAAAAACGATTCTTGCTCTCGGTTTTTTGGGGGTGTTGGGGATCCTCTTTTATGCAATAGGAAGGAGGATCTTTCCCACGGGTAAGGCCGACAAAGAGATCTCAAAATCCCTGCAAAGCCCCAGGATTCTTCCGAAGAAGATTCGGCATCTAAAAGCAGGGAATCCTTTGGAGGAAAGGCATCAGAGGGAAAAGATCCCAGGGTTTTGGATCCATCTCGTTGATGGAACCGGCAAGGCACTGAAAGGCCCTTTTGAATACCGTTGGAAAGTTCCAAAAAAGAGATCTTGGTCTCCCTGGAAAACCACAATCCGCCCCCAAATTTTTCTCCCTGAAACAAGGGGAAAAAACATGGTCTTAGAAGTCAAAGGCCAGAGAGTCCTGAGGGAACGAGGGTTTCCCACAAAGGATGCCAAAGGGAGGCTTTCGTTCCCCATGGAATACGCATCCTTTCTTCGAGTCCAGGAAATGGGTGGGAGAAAGAAGACTCTTGCGAAGGCAAGTTTAGAACCTCTGAACTTTGACACCGTTCTATCCCCTACCTTCTCCCCCAGCTCCTTGATGGGTTTGGTCTCCCTGGGACAGCCCATGGATTGCTTTGCCCAGTTCAAACAAGCCTATCTCTCTCAGTTTCTCAAGTTGCAGCAAGGCAACAGAGGAAGAAAACTGGGGAAGGCAGGCGAGAGAGAAATCCGTTTTCTCTGGCATCATGCATTGGGGGAATCCCTTGTATTCCTGCCAAGCAGGAAAAAGGCAAAGGACAAGCGTGCCCAGGGAAATGGAAGCAAGGAGGTCCAAGCCTCTTCCACTCTTTGGAAACTCTTCCCCGGCATTCCCTATCGCCTCTCTTTTGCTCCCATCGATCTCCTCGAAAGGGCACATGGAAAAGGATGCGAAATTCAAAAGGATCCCAAGATCTCCCTCGTTCGGAACTGTTTGCATCTCCGGCCCCTCCACCCGGGGGAGACAAGGGAGCTTGCCCTTCAATTTGCCTCACAAACTGAAATCCGTGGGAGCATCCCCCTTCCTCGAGCGGGAGTCTATGTCCTCTTGGGGTCGGAGATCCCTTATGGCTGGGGGACCGAAAACGTCGCGACCACAGACGCCAAAGGGAGGTTTCGGTTTTCTTGTCTCCCCGGAAAGAAATATCTGCAAGCCACAGTCCCCTCCGGCAAGGACCCTATCCATCTCCGATTCTACTGTGAAGAATTCACTCTGAGGAAGGGCGAGATAAAAACGGTTCTGTTCAAGCGATCCTACCAGGGTCCCTACGCCCTTTACTTCCGGATTGAAGACGATGAGGTGAATAGGCTCCTTGCAAGCCCCCAAGCAAAAGCGCTGGGTTGGACAAGGGACTCCTTTCGACCTCTCTTGCACATCTCCCGGATGTTTTTTGGAAGGAAAAGTATCCGCGATTGGACCCCCATGAATCTTTATCCAAGGCTGGGAAAAAACTATCTTTTGGAAGGCATCCGCAAGGGACAATTGATAGGAACAGTGTTTTACCCCCCAGGCTCCTTCCCGAAGGAACTCCTCGATAAAGCCGGGCAAGGGAAAACAAGCTCATTCCTGGGAAACCATATCCCCTTGTTCAAGCTGGATTTCCCTGAAAAAGATCCGGCCAAGCTTCACCTGTTTCGAGTGCGCGGAAAAAGGGGACACTCCCCCAACAAACCCATACACATCCGGATTCGTTGGCTGACTCCCAGCCCCAAAAAGATTCGGCTCTTTGCCCATCAAACCAAGCAAAGCCAAAGAATCAGAGAAGGTCAGAGACTTCCTGAAACCTTTGAAAAAGATTTGAGTCCAGGGGAAACGATTTCCCTTCCTGCCGGGGATTGGGAAGTGTTTGCCTCTGACTCTTTCCCAAGCCTTGATACGAAGGTCGGAAGGTCACAGCCTATGCCCCTTGCCGGAGAAAAGGGAAGAGGGGGGCATTGGGGCTTTCTCAGGATCCACCACAAAAAAGGGCAAGGCGAAAAAACATATGATCTCAAGATGAAGGATGGAGTTTTTCTCCTTGGGCAGATTAAAGGTATCAAGAACAAGAAAGGCATATCTCCTCTGAACATTCCTTTCTCCCTGGCATGGACCGGTTACAAAGGGACTGCGCCCTATCTTCCGCTTGTGCGGAAACAGGGCCATTTTTTTGTGACAGGCTTGCCCTCCACAGGAAAGCTGCGTATCGAATTGTTCGGGGAAAGCGAGGAAAGAAAAGGTAAGCTGATCTCCATTTCATCCTACAAAAATGGGGCACGCAAACTGGAGATCAGCTTGCCCAAGGAAAACTAAACCGCTGCCCTTCCAATGCACCCGTTTTCTTCTTTTCATGGGATGGTATGCCTTGAAAAACGGGTGCCCAGTGGGAAGGACCCTCAATGGATGCGATGCCAAAGGGGAAATCTCATAAAAAAATCTCAACGTTCTTCAAAAAAGCCGGCCAAAGGTTCCATATTGTTCCCCTATGGCAAAATTTGTATCTTTGCAAGCCTGACAGAGAAAAGCACCCATCTTGTGGACCTATTGGCGGATGACAGTTTTTTGTCGGCCTATTCCTTTGAAAATGCGTCAGGAGACGTAAGCGTTGGGATGGAACTCAGCTGGGAATGGAAATGAAAAAAAAGGAGAACCGGAATTCTCTTAGAAGGATCCTTGCCTTGGCCCTTTCCTTCTTTGTTTTTTTCCTGCTGTATCTAGAGAGGGAAACGATCTTCTCAAGTTTCAGACCTGTGCCCGAACACGGTTCCAGTTCACTGAATCAAGAGCCCCCAGAAGACTCGAATCTTGGCTCCAACCATCTTCTTGGAGTCCCCCTCCTGTCGAAGGGAATTCGGCATCGAGAGGCGGGGATTCTGGCTTTAAAGGTCATGGATAAGAACGGGATGGGAGCGGGAAGGGAACCGGTTCACTTCCTCCATGCGGAAACTCTGCGCCTGGGAAAGGGGTTTACAAACCCTCAGGGAGAATTTCGTGTTTTCTCGGAAGGGATCTATCTCTTTAGAGTCGGAGGATTCCGCCTGGTCCGAAAAATTCTTCCACCGGTCACGATTCGAAGAAGACAGGTAGCTGCCAAAAAGGAGAAGCCTCTTCGTGTGCGCTTGGCCCTGGGGGGAAGATTGATCGTATCCTTGCGGACCTTCCCCAAAGGCGAACCCTTTGTGAAATCCCGTGGAATCCTTTTGCTTTCTCCAAGAGAAGAAAAGGCATTGGGAATCCATTGGAGAAGGCGCAGGGATCTTTCATCGGAGACCTTTCTGCAGTTCGCACAAGGTTTTTTGAAGAGTCGCAGAGAACAGCCCACCCAGTCTCACAAAAAGAACTCCTTTCCTGTATTCGACCGGACAATCTTTCAAAATCTTCTCACTCGTTATAAAAACTGGGTTGCGATAAAAGAGGAGGAATGGATTCCTTATGTGGACCCATCCTTTCTTCTAAAAACTCCCGATAAAAAAGGGATTCTGGATTGGGAGGGGCTTCCGAATTTACCTTTGAGATGGGGCCTCGAAGATGTGGATGTTTCATTGAATGTGGATCCACCCTTCCGGAAAAAAGAGTATGCAGTTAAGGAGGATGTCCAAGGAAAGAAAACCTTTAAGTATCTGGGGAGCCAGCCCAAGGACCTTTCAGGCTCTTTCCACATCCTTTCAGGGCAGAAAAAAATCTTCCGTCCCAAGGTTTATTCAGGCAATGGAGTGATCGTCTCTATTCCCATGCCAAAAGGATGGGAATTTCAAACAAAGCCGGTAATTCTCTCATTAAATCGAGTCGGGGACCCAAGAAAGGGAGGCTCCATAGATACCTGGAAGCCTGAACGGAAAGGAAATCTTTCCTCGGGAAGATTTTTGTTTCCCGACCTTGAGACGGGGAAAACAAAAGAGATCTTTTGTTGGATCCGAAATCCCGAAAAAACCGTTTTTTCCCTCTTGAAAAGTAAAACCTTTGTTTTCCAAGGGGGATGGAAAGATCTCGGAGTATTGGCCCCCTTAAGAGGAGAAGATTGTCGCTTGCAGGTTCTTGTGGATGGTAACCCCAAGAAAACAAAAAAGCTCTTTCCCCTTACATTCCATGCGTCCATCTCCGGATATCATATGAATGAACTCTCCTTGAATCCGGGGCAAGGACTTGTCATCCAAGGGGCGAGAGGACGGTCTATGCTTTTGTTTAATCTGAACGAGCCCTTTTTCCATTCTGACAAGGTAAAAGAAGGAAAGACATTAACCAAATTAACTCGAGATGCGTGGAAGTTCGTCAAAAAGAAAAAGAATGAGATCTTATACAATGGCGTCACTCATATCTCCCACTTGCTTCCTGTGCATATTTTTCACTTGGCTCCAAGAAAACTCCGAAAAATCCTGATTCAAACAAGAATCATCGGGCCCCAAGGAATCCTCCCGAAGGACTTGCTCCTCGCCCCCCAAGTCGAGGTTTTCCCTCCTTCAACTGTGCCTCCGAGACTTGGATTCCTTCATAATCTCCATTCGAACACAAAGGGATCGGGAAGAGAGAGAAAACGTTTTCAGGGTTTCTTTATACTGGATCAAGAGGACCAGCCACGTGCCTTTTTTTGTAGGGTCAGCGTTCCGATCAAGGGAGTCAACGGGCAAAGGATGGTTCGGAATTTTAGTGGATTTACGACAGAGGTAAGCCCTCCCATTTCTATTGACATGAAGCCACAGATCCGATTTTTGATTCGAGGCTTGGAAGATTTCGAAAAGAAAAATGCGTGTTTTTTTCTACAACCGAAATCCTTGTTCGAAAAAACCAAAGATCCCACATGGGGACCTGGTACCGGTGTTGAAAAAACGAAGGGATCCTACAGAACCAGATTCCCCATCCCTGTCCCTGAAGAATATGTTCTTCTCCAAACAATACCATCGAGGAAAAAGCCATTGGTCCTCGGAAGTTACAAGGTTTTTTCCACCACCAAGTCGATCGACGTTCATTAGGAGGGCATTGTTCGGGGAAAGCGAGGAAAGAAAAGGCAAGCTGATCTCCATTTCATCCTACAAAAATGGGGCACGCAAACGGGAGATCAGCTTGCCCAAGGAAAACTAAACCGCTGCCCTTCCAATGCACCCGTTTTCTTCTTTTCATGGGATGGGATGTCTTGAAAAACGGGTGCATGGAGGGGGCAAGTCTTAATTAATAGACGACGGTTTGGCCCCCATTGCTCATCGCGATCCGCAGGGAGAAGCCATTCGCCGCAAAGACCATCGCCTGGAAGTAATGGCCCCTTTGAATCAGGGCGGTGTCATTGGGGATCGAATAAGCAAAGGTCAGCTTTCCACCCAGGGGATTGGCCCGTCTTACGGATTTTCCATTCGCGATCAGGATTTTTGACCCCGAAGTAAACAAAAAGCCCGGCAGGCTGATGTTTGCCTTGCCCGTCCCGAGAAACAGAATCCCCCCAAAGGTATTGGCGGGAAGGTTGGTGCATTCCAAGTTCCAGATCGTCCCATGGAAGGGGTATTTCCCCCCCATCGAAAGAACCGGCCCGCCGGAACTTCCATAACGGAAGCGACCATGGATCTCCTCGATGGTATCCGAGACAGCCTGGGAGAGCAGGAGAAGAGTGGGTTTTCCGTTTTTAATCAAAAACTCACAACCTCCGGCTAATCCACCGATGACGGTTCCAGTGTTGTCTGTATGGACAATGGAAGGATCTCCGAGAAAGCGGTTTCCGGTGTCTTTGCCGTCCACTGTCGACATTTCCACGCCGACCGCACCCTGATTGGGAATGGAGGGATCATATTGGGTGAACCACCAGACAGTTTTGCGAACGGGGTCGTAGCCTGCCGCCATCAAGTTGCCAACAATGGTCGGGAAGGAACGAATCAAGGTCCCGTTGCGGCGAATCTCGAGAATGGAACTGGAAAAATCGGCGATCCATAGGGAGCCATTGCCATTGTCCCCGTTGGGGTCATATGCCAGCGCACGAGCAGTGTTGACAGAACTACTTGCAGGCACCGTCCACTTTTTACTGGCGTCCCACTGCTTGTTGACAATGTCGAAGGCATAGACCGTGCGGCTTGTAGAAGCCAGCTCCGCCCCCGCAAAAAGAAAGTTTCCCCCGTCATAGGCAAGGTCCCGAAGCCCATAAAAGGAGTTCACATTGACCGCTGCAGGTTGGGCGTACCAGTTAGCCTTCCAAGCCGAAGTGCTGTTGTCATACCAGAATTCCCAAAGCCGATGAGGGGTGGCTTTGATATGGTCATACTGTGAGCGCTGGGATGTCGCCCAATAATGACCAAATCTGTCCTGGGCAATCCCCAGGAAAAGATTGAAGTCTTGGTTCAGTGAAGTCCCGGCAAGATTGTTCAAAACCGCTTGAACATCCAATTTGTGGGTGTTCCCCGGAAAGTTGTTTTGAAACTTTCCCAGTTGGGCGCAAAGCGGACTGGCAAGGATGAGGGTGAAAAGGGGAGTTGAAAAACGCATTAAATCTCCTTTTGAGACGAAAATAGATGCCATCGAATACCATCCCAAAACGAGAATGGCAAGACAAAGGAAGTTGCAAAAGATACCCTCCCACTAAAGTATGCTCCCGTGACCTCCATGGCATTGGGAATTCAGACCACTACATTTTTTTATTTTTTTATCGATTGAAGCTGAATTCTTCACCTTGAGTGAAAGGCTCGCTTCCAAAGAATGGGGGAAGGTCCAGAAAAAAAGAAAAACCCGGCTATCATCAGGACCATGAAGATCCCCAACATTGGACGGCTCTGTGTTCTGCTCTGTGTCCTGATGACCCTTACTGCCCTTACTGCGGCCCAAGCGCAAACGGGATCAGGGACCAGTTATGTGTTCTCTGTCCGTCTGGATGGGGGGCAGGCTTCGATGCGGCTCTTGACGGACTTCGACGTTCTTCGGCCCTGTGAGGAAGCGCCGCTGCTCCGTCTGGGAGCGCGCGAGGTCCGGGTCATTGTGCAACCCGAAGAGCTGGGAGCTTTCAGAGCCCTTGGCCTCCCTCATCACTTGGTGGAACGGGGAAGGCCCTTCCAGGAGCTGCGGCGAAACAAGCCCCTCGGGCCTGACGCTCGTTACTACACGCCCAAGGAAATTGAGGCCGAGCTGCTTGCGCTCGAAAAAAAATATCCGACTCTGGCCAAACGGGTGGACTTAAGCCTTCTGACAAAGACGGGGGCAACCCACGAGGGGCGGCATCTGTTCGCCCTCAAGATCAGCGACAAGGTCACGAAGGACGAGGGTGAGCCGACCGCGCTTCTCGCGGCCCAGCACCATGCTCGGGAACTCAACGCGCCTTACATGGTGTTGCAAGCGGCAAAGCGAGTCCTCGCTGGATATGCGAGCGATCCTCTTCTTCAAAAGACCGTGGATGCTTACGAGCTTTGGTTTGTTCCCTGCGTCAACCCCGATGGGGTCAACTATGTGTGGACGCGGGATCGTTGGTGGCGCAAGAATCGTCGGCGCAACCCAGGAGGGAGCTACGGGGTCGATCTCAACCGCAACTACCCCTTTCATTGGGGAAAGTGCGGGAGCACCAGCGGGCGCGAGAGTTCTTCGACCTATCGGGGGCCAAGCGCGGCTTCGGAGCCCGAAACGAAAACGATGATGGCCCTGGCAAGGATGAAGGCCTTCGACAAGTACTTGGACTTCCACAGCTACGGACACGAAGTGCTGACGAGTTATGGACCTTGCCAGCAGAGGGCCTATGCGGGTAAGCGCGTCCTACAGGTTGAAGCTTTTTACCGAACCCTGATCCGTGGCAAGATGCGCTTTGGGACCAGGAGCCCCTCGGCCTCGGGTGAGGCCCCCGAATGGCATTGGGCAAGCCAAGGCAGCCTCGCTTATCTCGTCGAAGTCGGGACATCCTTTCAGCCGGCATTTACGGCAACTGTGGCCGAGGAGAAGAGGGTCTGGCCCGGGGTCCGAGCCTTTTTAGGCTTGCGACCCAGCTTGGCGGGAAGGGTCCAATCCCTCAAGGGGAAGCGTTCTTTAGCAGCATCGATCGACCCCGCCCAAGCCTTGCAAACAACCCAGGGGGAGCGCTCCAAGAGCGCCCAGGGCAGCGGCCGCTACCACCTCTGGCTCCCAGCGGGAGCCTGGACAGTTCCCGTCCAAGCCAGCGGGCATCAGCCCCTACTTGCCAAGATCAAGGCCCCCACTCTGGGATTGACGAAAACCTTGGATCTGACTCTGATCCCCATCCTTCCTTCTGTAAGCCTGAGCCTCCCCAATCCCTACGTCATGGGGACCACAGCTCAGCTTGCCCTCAAGGCGGGGGATCCGGGAAAGGGTTATTGGATCCCCATGGCCCTCGGAAAAGCTCCCGGGATGGAGGTGGGTCCAAGACATCTCCCCATCAACCCCGACGGACTCTTCCTCCTTTCGGCCAAACCCAATCTCTCCCCGAACTATGTGGGACACATGGGGACTCTGGATGGCAAGGGCGAAGCCCGAGCGAAGCTCAAACTGCCGAGGACTCCAGCTCTCCTCGGCTTTAAGCTGTATTTCATCGGGATGACCTTCGAGAAGGGATACCCATTCGATCTGAAGGCCTGGTCTTCCCCAATGGAGATGGTCCTGCGCTAGGATGCGCAAACTCCTAGGGTCCGAAAAACAGAATCTGTTTGAGGCCCCCGGCCTTGGCTATCCTGTCCAACATGACAAGCCGATTGAAAACCTTCCTGCTCCCCGCTTGCTTGGCTCCCTTGAGCCTTCTCCCTTCTCAGCAAACCACCGCTCCCCACAGCAAAGGGAGCTCAGGGTCCTCGATGACCACCTTGCGGTTTTCTTGGCCCATTCCAGCCCGGGCAAGCATCATCGAGGAATCCCTGAAAAGAGGCCGCAAGGCCGTGACCAGCTATAAATTCCGCCTCAGCCCCGACCCCAAGAATCCTGCCCGGTGGATCGGTCGCATCAGCGACATCAAAGTCCTTAAGATGGACACGGGAAAGGCGAACGCCCAACAAATCGCCCTGAGCAAAAAAATCCTGACAGCAATCTCTTCAGCTCTCCCCACCCTCTCCATCCAAGCTTCGACCCTTGAGGCAAAAACCCAAGGAGTCCAAAAGGGGATTGACGCGGTCCTCAAAGTCCTCAAAGAAAACACAAAATCCCCCAAAGAACAGAAGATCCTCCAAACCATCGAAAAAAGCATGAAATCCAAAGCCATGCTGAGGAATCTCCAGGAGAGTTCCCTCTTCTTTTGGAAGGCTTGGGCAGGGGTCTGGAACGGTCTCACCCTCCCCGCGGAAGGCTCCTCCCGGAGTTTTAAGGGGGTCATGTATTATCCCACGGGAGGCCAAGGAAGTTGCAAAGTTACCCTGACTCAGCTCGGAAGCCCTAAGGGAAAGCCCCAATGGATTCGCCTCAAATACCGACAAGATTCCGATTCCACAGCTTTGAAACAGATCGTCCAAACCATGAAAGCCTCCATCCCTGCTCCCTACCGGGATCGCTTTAACGAGGGCCTCTTTGAGAGCGCTAAGCTCTCCGTCACGATCACAGCGACCCTGGACCGAAAAACCCTCCTTCCCCAAAGAGTCCTCGTAGAAAAAGATTCCGAAATCAAGCCTAAGAATCGACCGGCTTCCAAGCGTTTTGAGCGCCGTGACTATCGTTTTCACTGGGAGAAGGATTAACCCCCCCTTCCCCCGAAGGGGGTTATAGTGGAGCGATGGTCCAACGACTCCTGTGGCTTCATCTCCTGCTTTTCGTCCTTGGCCCCGGATTGAAGGCCAGGCCGCAGAAAGGGAGGCCCACGGCGGAATCGATGACGGTGCAGGACCGGGGCTTGGGGAGAGCCCTCCAAGGTTTTTTACGGGAGGGGCCAAGAAAAAACCTGCAGGGGACAAACGGAGAAGCGCCCGAGCGCATGGTGATGCTGCTTCTGGACCCGACACCATCCCTCCAGGGGGTGGGGCTTCTTTCCAAGCTCGAAGCAACGCTGGGCAGCCTGAAACAAGGACTCCAACACTGCTCCATCGGACTCAGGCGCATCGGAGATCCAAGGACAAAGATCCTTCCACCCACAAGGGACTTCAAAGTCCTGCTCCAAGCTCTTGCTGAAGCCGTGATCAAGATCGATCCCGGATTTCATAACTGCTATCCCGAACTGCGCTCTCTGGCTAACTACCTCGGGAAACGGCAAGGTCAAAAGGAGATCCTTCTCATCAATCTTGACAACCCCGACGTCGAAGGCGCTCTCGAGAAGACCGTGCGCGTCCTCCAAAAAAACGGGGTCCGGCTCTCGGTCCTCACGCGGGAAGCTTACATCTCCGACCCCTATTGGGAAGCGCGCAGCTACCAGCGGCCCCCTCGCGGGACGCGACTCTATCCCGCAGACGGCCCTTTCATTGATCTCCCCTGGGGTTGGGTCTTCCAGCTCAGCTCTCCGGGCGAAGTCTCCCCCGCCGGATTTGCAGTCTATGGGATGAACCGCCTCGCAGCCGCCACAGGAGGTAAGGTCTACCTCTTCTCCCCCAAGGCTCTCAGCAAACACAACTGCGCTTATCTCGGCACATGTATTTTTTGTTCGGGCGACCACCTCCAGCAAAGCGAAGAGTTTTGGGAGGGTCGCATCAACCTTTTTGCCCCCTCAGTAGAGAGCCGCAAGGAGGCCTTTCGGGCAGTGATCTCCGACCCGGTCTACCGGGCCGTGGACCGGGCCTGGCGGGAAGCGGCCCGGGCAGGCCTGATCAGGAGCCTCCCTGCCATCAAGCTCGGAGCCACCAGCGCCAGCCCACAGCGAAAGCGCCCCAAGGGCTGGGCTAGCCTTTTGGCCTCGCTCAACCTGAAGAGCAACGCCAAGAAGGCCGACCGGCTGCGCGGCGCATGCGCCAAGATCTTGGCCACCCTCGATGCAGCCCTTGCCCGCCCCCAAAAAAACAAAGCCTCCCCCCGCTCCCTGGCCACAGCCGCTCTCACCCGCTACGAGCTGCAACTCGCCCTGGTCAATCTCGTTACCTACGCAGCCTGGTGCAGGGAAACAGCTCCCAGACTTCTCGCCGAGAGAGAACGCCCTCCCGCCCCTCCCGAGATCCCCTGGATCCTCTCAGACCAACGACCTCAGGGGATAGGCTTTAGCAATCTGAGCCTTTGCCATGGTGCCGATGCCTTCCAAAGGGTGCATCTTCCGGGGGGCGCTCTCCTCAAAAAAGAGCTCTCCAAACTTCAAAGCATCCTCGGGCAGCTCGAAGAAACATACGCCCACTCAGGCTACGCCTTTGGCATGCATCGAGCGGGGATTGCGACCTTTTATTTTACCTTTCCCGGCAAGGGGAGAGTGGCCAAGAGGCCTCGCCACAAATCCCACAAAAAAGACAGCCAGACCCCCAGTCTCCCCCGTGGACGCCCAAGCCGCACAGGCGCAGGAAGCGTAGGGCGAGGCGGAGGAGCCCGCACCGGTGGAGGCAAATAGATGCCAAGGGTCCCCCGGAAAAGCTCGATCGCTCTCTCTCTTCCCGTCCTGCTCCTCCTGGGAAGGGAGCCCCTCATGCCCCCAGGACACAAACTCCATGAGCAAAGCCAACAAGGGGTCGAAAGACTCATCGCACAATTGGGGCAAGCGAAGGACAGCAAGCGAAGCTATCAAGCCTTTCTGAAACTCTTGAAGGACAAGCCCAAAAAAGCCCTTCCCCTTCTTGCCAAGGCCATCCCAGGCTTCTCGGTCTACGCAAGAAGCCTGGCGTTCTCCCTGATCAGCTCCTACCCAAGGGAGCTCTCCGAAAAGACCTTCCGAAAACTCCTGGAATGCGCTGACCCTTCGATCGAACTCCGCGCCGCCCTCGCCCTCTATCGGTTTGGAAACCGAAAGGCGATTTCCAAGATCAACAACCTCCTCAACAAGGCCTCGCCGGGCCGGAAGCGTGCGGAGCTTCTGCGACAACTGGGCTCACTTTCGGATCCCGGCCTGCAAGGGACCGTCCGAAGCCTCCTGGGGCCCGGCGCGGATTTCATGGAACTGGACGCCGCCCTTGATTACCTCAGCCTGAGCAAGGATCCGAAGGGGCCGAAGGCCGCAAAAAGACTCCTGGATTCTCCCGATCTCCCCTCCTCCTCCAGATCCCTAATCCAAGCCTTCCTCCTCTCCCGGAACCAAGTGTCGGAAACAAACAACTTGGCCAAGGAGCTGGCATCCACGCGGGACTTTTATCGGCTCCAAAAGTTTCTGATGCGGGCAGACACTCTCCCCAAACCCATCCTGGGAGCCCTGGTCCAATATCTTCAACATCACAAAAACTCGTACCAATCCCGCTACGCCATCGACCTTCTCACCAAACACCACTACCGCGAGGCCCTCCCACTCATCCGCAAGCTGGTAAATTCCAAGCAAGCCATGGTTTCCCAGGCAGCCTTCTCCGCCCTGCAAAAACTCGGTGGCTTCTCAGACAGATCCTCCCTCTACCTCCTTTTGAAATCCAAGGATCCTTCCCTTGTCCTGAAAGCCGCAAAAACGCTTCGGCGCTTGGATGATTTCTCCGGTCTTCCCAGGGTCCTGGAGATCATCCGTTCCCAAGCCCCCCAGGCGGTTTCCATCAGGTACCAGGCCATCCAAGCCCTTGGCAACTTTCGCAGCCCTCGTGCGGTCCCCCTCCTCCTCCAAACCCTCCTCGATCCCAAGCCCCTCAATAGAAGCCAAGCTTCCTACGCCCTGGGAATGACCCTACGCTGCCTCCTCCCCTATAAACGCATCGACCTTTCCTCGGCTGGCTATAAACCAAGTGCTCCCGCCTCCACCCGCGAAAAAGCTGTAGCCCGGCTTCAAGCCTGGTGGAAGCGCATTTCCCGCCGGAAGTAGCTTCCTCCCCAAGCGGGAAAATGGGGGAAAGAAAAGCATGGATTCGCGAGGAGATTCCAGCCGAAAAAGAAAAGAGAATCTTTTCCCCCAGGTCCGCGATGCTTCGAAAAACCCTCCTCCCCGCCCTTCTCCTGCTTCTCCCAAGCTGCTGGTCCGTCCACAAGGCCGATTACTTGGCCCTGGAGGCTAAGACCAAACTCCACTTCTCCGAAGGAGAACCCCCTGATCGAGCCATCACCCTGGGAAGCATCTCGGTAACGCAAAACGGCTTTTATTTCTTGGGCTTCATCCCGATTGTTCCCATCAATCTGCAAGAAAGTATGGAAGTCCTGGCTGGGCGCGCCAAAAAGATGGGGGCCAGCGGAATCGCCAAGATCTGGTACAAGGTCGATCCTCCCGGCGTACTCAAATATGTGGCCTTCCCCATCCCCGATTGGAGCGCCGGGATCCAAATAACCGGCATGGCCTGGCGGGCTCCCCATCAAAAGAGTCCCAGATAGTCTTGGAACAAGGTCTGGGAACTTCCCCCCAAAGAAACTGGCGTACCCGGAAGGAGTCGAACCCTCAACCTCCTGATCCGTAGTCAGGTGCTCTATCCAATTGAGCTACGGGTACCCGCGGGCAAAGGAGAATATCGACCTCCAAATCCGATGCAAGGCCCCGCTTCAGGAATTCCTCAGCTTCGAACCCTGTTCACCTCATCCCCGTTGCGGCTCACCCTTTGCGCAAGGAGGGGGAAAGCCCCTCTACCGAGTCCTAGCGGTCCCACTCCAGCCCGAAAATCCGCCGCTGTAGGTCCAGAGCCTGGCGGATGGCATGGAGGGTCCAAGCCTCGGCAATGAGGCTTTCAGCAGGTTTGTCAAAAACATAGGAGGTCAAAAAGCCTTCGGCATAATTGTAGAAACTCTCGATCAAAAAAGGAGCGGGATGGGCGTCCCGGTAATCGGCAAGCATGATGGGAATCCAGCGATGCCGCAGGAGCCTGGAAAACTCACTGTCAAAGCGCCCCTCAAGGGTGGCATTCAGCCATTGGAGAGCGGCGGAGCGGCGGAGCTTACGGATCGAAGCCCTTGGGGTTGCCTCCTCCCCAAAGGGATCGGGCTTGATCAGACCTTCGGCCTCGAGTCCCACGCGACGACAACGGGTAGCGAGGTGTTCGGCGATGTCATAGAGCCTGTAGCGAAGCTGATACCGAAACTCCTGCAAGGCCTTCACGCAGCGGCCATCGATCTCCAGGTCGGTTAAGAGCTTCCCGAGGACACCAGTCTGTGGCAAGGGGACTGCGTTTTCTTTGAGGCTCTTGGTCGAGCTGGGGACAAAGACTTGGGATTTGGTTCGAGAGGGGGTTTTTGTCTGCATCCTTGGACTCCATTGAGGACTGCCCAAGTTTTCGACAAGATCGAGGATTCGGTTGAGAGGATTTTAAAAAGTTGCGAAAAGATTCTGTCACAAGAATCTGTCGGCCTGTTTTTCCTGTCTCAGCGCCTGTATTTAGCACGCACCTTGGGGATCAAGCGCTGGAGAGCCTTGGCGCGATCCAGGGGTTGAGGGTGGGTGGATAAAAACCGATCCAAGCCTGAACTTGGGGCCCGCCCCTTGGCCATGCGCTCCCAAAGGCGGACGGCGGCCTCCGGGTCATAGCCAGCCTTGACCATAAAGTGCAAACCGATTTCATCGGCCTCGCTTTCCTGCCTCCGCGAGAAGGGAAGGAGGACACCCACCTTTGAGGCCACCCCAAAGGCGAGCATCACGTTGTTTCTTGTTTCCTGACCCTTTCGGCCCGAACCCGAGAGGGCCAGGGAAAGGATCTCGGCGACCGCCTTAAGCCCCATGTTTTGGGACATGCGCTCGTTTCCATGATGGGCGAAGGCGTGGGCGATCTCGTGTCCCATGACGGCAGCGACTTCGTCTTCGGTCCGGGCGATCTTCAAAATCCCTGTGTAAAACGCGATCTTCCCTCCTGGAAGGCACCAGGCATTGACGACATTGTCCGCTTTCAGGAGGCGAACCTCCCAAGGATATTTTTTGCCCGTCACCGGCGCGATACGCGAAAGAACCCGCTTCAGCATGGCAATCTGGGGCCCGGTGCGAATCTCGGGGTAGGACCCAATAGCCTGCTTGTAGGTTGAAAGACCCAGCTGAATTTCTTCGGACTCGCTCATCAGCAGGAGCTGTCTCCTGCCCGTGATGCCCACCGTGCTGCAGGCGACCAAGAAAAGAAGGAGGAAAAGAGGACGCTTTTTGAGGAAGGTCATAATGGGTTCCTGGTTAGGATTCCCTCCAAGAATACAGGGAGCAAATCGACATGCCAGAGAACCAGAGCTGGAATCAAAGATACCTAGAGGGAAACTTCCCTTGGGACCTGGGAGGACCTGCCCCTTCCCTGGTCGCCCTCGCGGAAAACGGCAAGCTCCCCTTCGTCCCCGGTGGCCGTATCCTGGTTCCTGGATGCGGTCGCGGCCATGACGTCCTCTATCTTGCCTCGCTCGGCTATGATGCCCTAGGTTTGGACTTCGCTCCCAAAGCCTTGGAATTCGGCCGGTCCGAGGCAGCCTCCCGCGGCCTCGAAACGGCCCGTTTTGTCCAAGGCGATTTTTTCAATCCCCCCGAGGAATTGCTCGGCGCTTTCGACGGCCTCTATGAACTCACCTGCTACTGCGCCATCGAACCCAGCGAACGGGATCGTTTTGCAAAAAGCAGCGCTGCCATTCTTAAAGAAGGCGGTCTCCTCCTCTCCCTGCTCTTCCCCCTCGAGGAACGGGAGGGTGGCCCCCCCTACGGCGTCAGTGTCCAGGACCTCCAACAAAGACACGAAGCAGAGGGGTTCACCCGCGTCCGGGATTGGGAACCTCAGTCCCCTCATCCCGCCCGCGAGGGAAGAGTGCGCTGGGTGCTCCTCCTGCGCTAAGCGGCTCATTTTGTCTTCTTGCGCCCTGGACGACGACAGCAAGGCGCATTTTTTCCCAACCAAGGCATGCAACATTTCATCGCCATATGATGGGTAGCTTCCAAACCTACCGGAATCCATAATTTCACACGGGTAAGAACCGTTTTTCTTTGCTTAGAATCGTACTTCGCGAAGTAAAACGTTTCCTGCTTCCATTGGATCCAAAATTGAACGGAATCATAACATGGGTTTGTGTCGTAGGTATGGCTGATCGTATCTTCAAAATGAAGTGTTATCCCCTCACTTGTCGACTTGGATCCAGTCTGCCCCATAAGCCCCTTTCCTCCAACCTCCGTTTCACCTTCGGCTAAAAAGGGGATTTTTGCTTTCAGCTTCGCCTTGATACCAATCTCCAAGCCACGATCCCAGCCGGAAAAAGAGGAGATTCCTATAAAAATATCCTTCGAAAACTTCGTGGTGACCTTGGCTCCAATTCCACAAAGACTATGTTCCCTAATGGGACCTTTGGCGAAACCATCACCATTTGGGTGAATGGTAGTCCGCCCCTCTTTTTGATCAAAAAGCTTCCACTGGTCGGGATGATTGCTCTTTAAATCCTTCATAAACTCCCCCACCGACATCCGCTTCTCTTGGCTCAAAACGAAACTGCTGAATCGCGAGGTCGCAAACTCTACGAGGACCTGGTTGTTCACATGCTTGACCCCTGCTTGTCCGGCGGGCAAAGCAACACCATCCCCTTCGATC
>JALSSW010000051.1 GCA_026984035.1 Planctomycetota bacterium | reverse complement strand
AGGGGTTCGAGAGCCAAGGGCTCGGGAACAAAAAGTCCCAACAAGCAGGCTTCCAGAAGAAAGAAGGTTTCTAAAGCCAAGAAGAGGAATGCTCCGACGAACCTCGACTGCCTCTTTCGGCCGCGTTCCATTGCTGTGGTAGGGGCCTCGAGAAATCCCCAATCCATTGGCTATGAGATTGTTGCCAATCTTGTCGGTCAGGGGTTCGTGGGGCCGGTTTTCCCGGTGAATCCCAAAGCCAAAGTTGTCCATTCCATCCCCTGCTATCCCACTCTCGAGGCGATTCCCGAACCGATTGATTTGGCCATTATTGTTGTTCCCTCGGTTTTGGTCCCCAAGGTGGCGCGTGATTGCGCAAAGAAGGGGGTGAAGGGGATTGTGATCATCTCTGCCGGGTTCCGGGAAATCGGAGGCAAGGGCACAGCTCTTGAAGAAGAGGTGCTGCAGATTTGCAAGAAGGCTGGGATGCGGATGATCGGTCCTAATTGCATGGGGATTTTGAATACCGATCCGGGAATTCGGATGAATGCTTCGTTTGCTGCTTCGGTGCCCATTCCCGGAAACATCGGTTTTGTCTCTCAATCGGGAGCATTGGGAGAGGCCATCCTTTCCGATGCCCGGGAGATTGGGCTTGGGATCCGGATGTTCGCGAGTGTGGGGAACCGTGCGGATGTGGGGGCGGATGACCTTTGTGAATACTGGGCCAATGATCCTGATGTTCGCTTGATTCTCCTCTATCTCGAGTCCTTTGGAGAGGCCGAACGGTTTCGTCGGATCGCAGAGGAATTGAAATGTCACAAGCCGATCATCGCGGTCAAATCGGGACGGACGGTTTCGGGAGCGCGGGCTGCCGGCTCACACACGGGGAGCATCGCGGGGGAGGACAAGGCTGTGGAGACCTTTCTCTTTCAAACCGGGGTTCTCCGCGCGGAAAGCCTGAGGGAGATGTTTAACCTTGCCGGAGCCTTGCTGCATCAGCCGATCCCTCAAGGAGATCGCGTGGCTGTGGTGACCAATGCGGGCGGTCCCGGGATTTTGGCCACTGATGCCTTGGAGGGGAGGCGGATTCCCCTTGCGACGTTCAAGGCTGCGACAAGAAGGCGGCTGGAGGCCGTCCTTCCTCCCGAAGCCAGCATCCAGAATCCGATTGATTTGATTGCTTCGGCTGGTCCCGAGCGTTACCGCAAGGTCCTTCGGACGGTTGTTCGTGATCCTGGTGTGGATTCGCTTCTCATTTTGTTTGTTTCTCCCGTCATGATTGATGCGGAAGCGGTTGCAAGGACCATCCTGGAGGAGACGAAGGGGCATGGAAAACCTGTGGTGACCTGCATTATGGGGAAAAAGAGGGGGGATGAGGCTGTAGAGCTTTTGAAAAAGGGAGGCATCCCTGTGTTCAGCTTTCCCGAGGAAGCCGCGGATACGATCTCGGGCTTGATCCGCTACCGGCAGATGTGCGCTCGGGAGACGGGGGTGCCCAAGAGTTACCGAGTCCATCAGAAAAAAGCGAAGCGCCGCTTGGATCAGGCCTCTGTGGATTCCGATGGATGGGTTGAGGGAGCTGTGGTCCGCGAGATCCTTTTCGATTACGGGATTCCCTTTGTTTCCACAGTTACGGTAAACAGTCCTGAGGATGGGGTGGCGGCGGCCCATAGGGTCGGCTTCCCCGTTGCAATCAAAGCGACCGGACCTGGCTTGGTTCACAAATCTGACCTGGGGGGGGTCGTGGTAGCCCTCCAGAATGGGGACGAGGTTTTTGAGGCGATTCAGGGGATGAAGCGGCGCTTGGGACGCAGGCGACCCGAGCTTTGTTTTGAAGTCCAGGCCATGGCCAAGGGACATCGGGAGCTTCTCCTGGGGGTTACTCGAGACCCCTATTTTGGCCCCCTCTTTGCCCTTGGTCTTGGGGGGGTTCATGTTGAAGTTCTCAAGGACGTTGTGGTCCGGCTAGGACCCCTTCGGGATGTTGACCCCTTGCAAATGATGCAAGGTTTGCGGGGAAAGGCTCTTTTGGGACCCTATCGGGGGACTCCTGGAGTTGACAAGGCCAAGATCCAGGAGATCCTTTTACGCTTGAACCAGCTTGTCATCGATTTTCCGGAAATCTTGGAGTGTGAATTGAATCCCTTGATTGCAGCCCAAGAAGGAATCCCAACGGTGGCCGTGGACGCAAGGATTCGCCTTGGAGGATAGAAAGGGGCCTGGGAATGTAGGTGGGCTGCGGTAAAAAGGTCGCATTGGGCGCACGCTTTGTTGGAGGAAAACTTGGATCCAAAAGTATTGGCAAGATACAACTCGGTCGAGGGGGCGGATAGCTACCGGGCTGAGTACGAGACGAAGCTTCACCGAAAGCTTTCCCACAAGCTGGAACGGAAACTTTTCCAAAAGCTCTTTGCCAGGACAAAGAAGATCGGTTCCCTGGTGGATATTCCCTGTGGAAGGGGGCGCCTGCGCGAGATTTTCCTGGAGAATGCGGAGCGGGTTGTGGAAGGGGATTGGTCCTTTCACATGCTTGAGGGCAACCGGCGGGATTATGGAGGAGATGGAAGGACCCCCTATTTTCGAGCCTCGGCCCTCCATCTCCCTTTGGCCGATCGGAGCTTTGACTGCGTGGCGAGCATACGTCTGAATCATCACATTGATGATGTGGAGGAGCGAGAACAACATGTACGCGAGCTTCTTCGAGTGGCGGACCGCTACGTGATCTTCACCTTCTTCTCCTTTCATTCCCTCAAGAATCTCTGGAGGAGGGCCAGGCGTCCTTTTAATGGAAAGCGCCCCAAGCGGACCTTATCTCTCAGGAGGGTCAGGGAATTGGGGGAAGAAAATGGCTTTCGACTGCTCATGGCCCCAACGCTTTCCAAGCTTGGATCCGGGCATCGCTTCGCTCTCCTCGAACGTGTAGAGAACTCTTAATGGCACCGTCCAAAACGAAACCGGACTTCAGTCTCGTGGTTCCTCTGTATAACGAAGAGGAAAACGTGGACGCTCTCATCGACGAACTTGAGGAGGTTTTGGTGCCTCTGGGGTCTTTCGAGGTCCTCGCCGTTGATGACGGAAGCTCGGATCGGACCCTGGCCTTGCTTTTGGAGCGCCAGAAAACCTTTCCGCAGCTCCGCATTGTGAAGCTGGCCAAAAACTCGGGGCAAAGCACTGCCATTTGCGCGGGCCTGGATCAGGCAAGGGCTGATATCTTTTTAATGATGGACGGAGACCTGCAAAACGATCCGCGGGATTTCCCCAAGATCTTGGAAGCTCTGAAGGATGCCGACGGAGTCTCCGGGGCCCGGGTCAACCGCAAGGATCCCTGGATCCGGCGGATCTCTTCCAAGATAGCCAATTTTGTGCGCAACAAACTCTCCGGGGATCACGTGATCGATTCCGCCTCCGGAATCAAGGGATTCCGGCGAAGTATTCTTACCCAAGTTCCCCGTTTCAATGGGATGCATCGTTTTCTCCCTACGCTCGTTCGGATGGTAGGGGGTAAGGTGGTCGAGGTCCCCGTGAACCATCGGGAGCGGAATGCAGGGACGGCAAAATATGGCGTGGGGAACCGGGCTTTCCGCGCCTTTCGGGATCTCCTTGGAGTTCGCTGGCTCAAATCCCGCCTGGTGTTGTACGAGTGTGAACTTTTGTGTGCCGAGCAGACCGAAACAAAATTTGAAGATCCGACCCCTGGGAGAGAAGAAGTATGTTGAGTGCGTGGATTTCGTCAACACATCCCATTCTCGCCTCTTTCATCGAAGAAGCCCCCAAAACTCCCTGGATTTGGTGGCTGATTGGGGGGATTGGGCAGGTCGCTTTTTCCTCTCGTTTCCTCGTGCAGTGGATTGTTAGCGAAACCGCCAAAAAAAGTGTCATCCCGACCGCCTTTTGGTGGCTTTCTCTCGTGGGATCTTCCCTTCTTTTGTCTTATGCCATCTACCGACAAGATCCCATTTTTATTATTGGGCAGGCGACTGGCTTTTTGGTGTACACCCGTAACCTTGCCTTAATTCAAAAAGAAAAAGCAGCGGGGACTTGATGGGCCGGAGTTGGTTCGAAGGTCTTCTCTTCTTTGTTCTGACTCTCCTTGCCTGGGGGCCTTTCCTTTCTATCGGGGTGTTTGAAGGAACCGAAGCCCGCAGGGCGGTGATTGCCCGGAACATGGTCGCCTCGGGGGACTATGTGCTTCCGACCCTTGGGGGTGAAGCTACCCTCACGAAACCCCCTTTTCATTACCAGGTTCAAGCTCTGGCTATGTCGATTTTTGGAAGGACCCGCTTTGCTGCGCGGCTTCCATCCCTGTTGCTCTTTGGACTTTTTTTTGCCCTTCTTTCGAGGTTCTTGGCAGAGCTTGGTTACCAGCGTCGGGACCGTTGGTGGGTCTTTGCCTTCCTTCTCTTCCATCCCCTCCTCTTCAAATTCGGGATCTCCGCCGAGATGGATGGAAGCTTTACGGCTCTTTCGGGGCTTGCCTTGCTTTTGTTAGCCTCCCTGCTGGGCAAGTCAGGAGAAAAGGCGAAGAGCCTTTCTTTTCTTGCGGCAGGTCTGGTGGGTGGACTTGCTGTCATGATTAAGGGGCCGATGGCTCCCATTGTTTTTCTTGGCCCCGTCATATTTCTCTTCAGAAGGAAAAGGTTCACTGGCCTTGCGCTTTGGATGGCAGGTCTTTGTTTTCCCCTTTTCCTCTGGTTGGTTTTTCTCTTCACAAGGGGGATGGACGGAGGGCAACTCCTCGCCATTTGGGAGAGGGAGACTTTGGGCAGGAATCGTGGTTTTCCTCTTTGGCATTTTTTGAAGACCATTCCCCTCTTCCTGTTGGGGGTGCTTGCCATGGGGCTGCCTCCATTGCTCCTGTTTCTTGGTGGATGGAAACGCCCATTGTCGGGAGCAGATCCTCGGGTGAAATCTTTGGCCCTATCCTTTGGGATCGGAATCGGAGCCATCCTTTTTATGCCCCACCGCCCAACCCGCTATGTCCTCCCCGCCTTGCTTCCGGGCTTGATTGCTCTCTTGGATGTATGGAAAAGAGGGCGAATCCCCTCGTCAACCCCTGACTCGGCGCTCCCTCTTCGTCTGAGCTTGGGAGGCTTGGGCTTCTTGGGAGGAGTTGTCCTTCTCTTTGCAGCTCCTCCTTGGATGCAGGTTCTTCCCTGGGTCTTATTTCTTTTGCCCTTGGCTGCCCTTTTCCGGGGTCCCAACGCTGTTGTTCTCGCCCTCGGGATCTGCGCAGTGCTTTTTTTGGGAGTGGACCGCAAGGCATGGTCAGCCGTTCCCAAGCGGAGCCCGGTGGGGGGCGTCCAGCACCTGTCCCGGATCGTCGGCAAGCAGCCCGTTTTTGCATGGGGTCATGTTCCCCCTTGGATTCTATGGAAGTTGGGTTCCCGTGTTCGGCAAAGTGAGTTTTTTGTTTCTCCTTATCGAGGAGAACCCTGGATCCTCTGGGAGGAGGGTGTGGTGGGTGAGCATCCCTTTCCCGAAAAGGTCCAAAAGATGGAACGTTTTCGGGTGGCCCGCAAAACTCTTGTTCTTTCCAAAAGGACTCCCCATTGAGCCGCATTCTGATCCTTCGGCTCTCCAGCCTTGGAGACATCGTTCAGGCTCTCCCCTTGGCGGGGACTTTGGAGGAGGCGGGGCATCAGGTCTCTTGGCTTCTGGAGGATCGCTTTGCCGGTTTGGGGCCTCTCTTGCGCGCTGGAGTCCTTCCGATGATTTGGAAGAGGGGATGGAGGGGGGCGTGGAAATTAAGGGGCCAAGGGCAAAACCGGTTTGATCTGGCCTTGGACCTCCAGGGCAACTTCAAGAGTGCCTTTTTGGGAAGGATCCTTGGCCTGAAACCAATCTTTGGGTTTGCTCGGAATGAGCTGAGAGAATCCCTTGCCGGGATGTTTCGCCAGGAGCGTCTCCCTCCTTCTTCAAGCTTGCATATGGCGGAGAGGGGGTGGGAGTTGGCTTGTTTTGCCCTGGGAAAAACTCTTCCCCCTCTTTCTCCCCCGCCCCACTTGGTTCCGACTCCCGAGATGGAAAAACGTTTGCGGGCGATTCTTGTGGAGAAGGGCATCTCTCCCTCTGCTCCCCTTTATGTCCTCGTCGCCGGCGCATTGGAGGACCCTCGTGTTTGGCCTCTTTCTCAGGTCCTCTCCCTCTTTTCAAGATTGGAGAACCCCAGCCTAGTGCTCCTGGGACCCAGAGAAGATGCCTTGGTTCTTCCCCCTTGGGTTCCCTGCTTACGGCAGCGTGGGTCGCGGGGGCTTGAGGACCTGGTCGCTCTGGGGGCACATCTTCGAAAAACCGGTGGAAAGGCAATCGGACATGATGGGGGAGCCATGCATGTTCTGCATGCTACGGGGGCTTCGACCCTTTTTCTCTTTGGTCCACAGGACCCAAGGAGGACGGGGCCAAGGGGTGGGGATGTGCTTGTGAGCAAGGATGATCTTCCCTGCAGACCTTGCCTGAAGCGGCAATGTGCCCTTGAGAGTGGTCCCATTTGCATGGAGGGGATTACGGTTGAGCAAGTCCTGGCCTTCCTGGGTGCGCCCAGGAGCTTCCCAAAAAAGAAGGACTCGAAGGAAGGGGTCGAGTGATCTCTAAATAGGTTCTTCTTGCACTGTCCCTTCTCTGCGGGCAATCTCAATGTTTGAGGCAAATCATCTGAAGAAACCTTCGGCCAGGAGGTCGATCATGTTCAGGAAAATCCTTGTTCCTACGGATTTTGGTCCTTGCTCCGAGTTGGCTATTGGGTTCGCAAAAAGAATGGCCAGCCCAAAAGGAACCATCCGGCTCCTCTATGTTTTGGATGAAGGGGTCGTCCTTCCCTTTGATGGGGTTTTAGATGTGGGAGATCTCGAATCCTCCGCGATGGACAGCCTCGAAAAACTGAAGAAGAAGCACTCCCGCGGCAAATGTAAGATTGAGATCGCATTGAAGGAAGGGACTGTCCATGAAGCAGTCTTCAAAGATCTCCGAGAGAATCATTGCGACCTCTGCGTTGTTGGGAGCCACGGGCGCAAAGGGCTGCGCCGACTTCTTCTAGGTTCGGTTGCCGAGCGTTTGGTTCGGGGAGCTCCTGTTCCGGTCTGTGTGGTCAAGTCTACTCTCCCCAAGGGGCGGAAGATCTCCAAAATCGCTTTCGCTACGGATTTTAGTGATGCTTCTTTTATTGCCTTTGAGACATTCAGGCATCTTGTCCACGAATCGGGTGCAAAAGGCTTTGTTCTTCATGTATTGGAAGACTCTGCCTGGATGGCTGATTTCGCAATTCCCACGGCAGCCGTGGAGGAAAATTGGATCAAACTTAGGGAACACCGGAAAGCCCAGATGGCGGAACTTCTCCAAGGGCTCCGCTCAGAAAAATTGAAAGTGGAAGGGAAACTTCTGAGTGGACAACCCTGGACGGCTCTTTCCTCCTTCCTCAAAAGAAATGAGATCGATCTGCTGGTCCTGGGGACTCATGGGTATCGAGGCCTTGACCGCTTCTTCATGGGTTCTGTCGCAGAGAAAACGGTCAGAATGGTCGAATCCCCGGTTTTGGTGGTTCCGACTTCCCACAATTGATCCAGTTGTAGCTCCCGGGTCTTTTTGCCCGGGGGTTATCCTTTGGGGTTGGGGGCGGTACTCATTGGGGACGAAGTGTGAGAAGGAGAGGTCCGTGAGTTCCCGAGCAAGCCCCTGTCATTTGGTCATATGCGATAGGAACTCGGTTTCTCAAAATTCCCAAAAGAAACGAGGCCTCCTACAGCTCTTTTTCATAAGCGGATACGGCCTTTAGGAGGTCGGTGGAAGTAATAATCCCAACCACCTTGTTGTCTTCAGTGATGATCACCCTGTGAACCTTTTCTTTGAGCATACGCTGGGCCAATTCCCCCACACTGGTGTCGGGAGAGGCCGTCAGAGGGGATTTGCTCATGATTTCAATGATTTCAGTCTCTTCGGCCTTATGCCCTTCTGAAAGATCTGTAGGAAGATCCATGTATTCCCCGTCCTCCGTCATCGTGTGATAAGTGGGTGCGCAGGCATCGTAGTCTTCATCCGTCCAGATCTGAAAGATATCCGAACGGGAAACGACACCGACTACCGTTCCTTCGCCATCCACAACCGGAGCTCCGTGAATTCCCTCTTCATTCAGGAACTGGATTAGGTCTTTGACCGTCATGTTGGGACGGACGTAGGCGACGTCTTTTTGCATCAAGTCCTTTGCGGTGAGGACTCCCATGGCAATTCCTCCATTGGATTGGGGAGAAAGCATTCCTCCCCCTTTTTTGTTTTTGTAAACTCCGAAAGTTCTATGAATCTGGTCCTGATCAAGCCGCGTTTCATGAGGCGTCTTCTTGCTTAGGACGTGATCTCATAAAGAAACAGGCTTAAAGGAACTCGAGTTCATGAATCACGCGAGTTAGATTACCTTCAATGACGACGAAACCTAGCAAGGAACTGGAGGTTTTTCCAAACCCCAATCCAAATCGTTCCTATGAGATTCAGCTTGACTGTCCTGAGTTCACCTGTCTCTGTCCGAAGACTGGGCAGCCTGATTTTGCAAGGATCGAGATTCGCTACATTCCTGATCAGCTCTGCGTGGAGCTCAAAAGTTTGAAGCTCTACCTCTGGTCCTTCCGGAATGAAGGGGCTTTTCATGAGGCAGTCTCCAATCAGATTGCGGATGATTTGATCGCCGCCCTTCACCCTAGGCGGCTTGTTCTCGAAGGCCACTTTAAGGTCCGGGGAGGAATCAGGACCCTTGTTCGAGTGACCTATCCTTCTCCCCAGATCCCTTCCGAGTAAGTTCCTGCGTTATTGGATGGTGATCTTGAGTCCCATCGTTGTCGTTATTCCAAGTCCATTGGCTCCTTTGTCAAACACCAGGGCCTGGAAGTAGAGATTGATGCCTCGTAAAGAACTTAGATTGGGGATGGGCCAGGCAAAGTTTGCGCTGCCGTTCCCGGCTCCGGTCCCCTTGCTGAGAGCGACTTGGCTGAGGTCCAAGGAAGCTCGGAGGGAGCATCCCTTGGCCCCCAGGAAGCTGAGGTCCAGGGGGAGGGGGATGGCACCAAAGCTGGTGTTGGAGAATCCGAGGATGTTCATGACCGCCACGGCTGGTGGGAGGTTGTAGGCTTCAATCGTGGTGGTTTGGCCCAGGGCAGCGTTCTTTGCGCTCCCAATAAGAGGAGCAAAGCCTTTCGTTCCTTTGCAGGAGCTTCCATAGGGAAAGATCTTGGAATCGTTCACGAAGATTCGGAAAGGAGTTCCGGGAAGGTTCGTGTTGGGTCCATACCAAGCCCAGGAGTCTCCCGAATTCCGTCCATTTCCATCCACAGTGTTTCCAACCATGGTGATCTTTGCCAGTCCGGTTTTCTTGGAGCTGAAACTGAAAGTCCAGCTTCGGTTTAGGCTCGTGTTGTGCGTGATCGATTTGTTTGCGTTTCCTGTTCGCGTGCTGGTTCCCGGAGTGAAGGTTCCGAGGTCCGTGTCCATGCTGAATCCGCCACGAGTGCTGTTTTTCACTCCCCCCAGGAGAGTAACAGTCATAGGGGATTTGGCTCCGAGCTGAATGGAAATGTTCGTTTTTATGACAGGGGTCACGACCCCTCTCTCATTGGGGAATCCGGTTCCATGGCAGGAGGCTTGGCCGCAGGCAGGAAAGGCTTTGGTGACATTCTTCGGGATTTGGAATTCGCCTTCGATCACGCCCTTACCTCTTCCCTGAAGAAAGGAGACGAGCAGAAAGCCGGATCCGACCAGAAGAAAGGAGAGAGAGAGACTCTTTTTTAGATTTCGCATATTGGAATGACTCTGGGGATGAGGGAAGGGATTTGAGAATCCTTCCTATTCTATCATTTTCTTTCCAATGACAAGGTGTCTTCTTGCTTGTCATTGTTTTTTTACGTTTCTGCCTTTTGGATCCATCATTTCGCTCCATCCACCGGGCGATTTTTCTTCCCTACCCCCCACTGATGGGCGAGGCCTTCAGTCATATAGGATCATAGGGAGCTTTTTCGGTTTTAGGTTTTCTTCTTGGGAACCGTTTTGGAAAGGATCCGTTGTATCCTGATTCTTGGTCTCCGGCCCCCTCTCACTCTTGATTCCCGAGGATGCAATGTCGTTTGGAAAAGCTTTATGGAATGGGCTTGCGCTCCTTCCCCTCCTCCTCTTTCCCAGCTCCCAGCAAAATCCTTGGCAGGAGGCTGTGTATTCCTTGATCGGGCGGGATTACGATGCGGCGATTCGGCTTTTGGACGCCGCTTTGTCCAAAGCCAAGGGCCAGAAAGGAAGTGAGACCAAGGTCCAGCGCTTCCGCTTTTTAGCGGCGAATGCTTTGCTCGAAGCCGGTCGTTATGGGACTGCAATCCAGCGTTTTGATGCTCTCCTTCGGCAAAGCCCAAATGGGCGTTATTCTGCTTTGGCTCGCTTTGGCAAAGCGGCCGCCTTGGAACGGAGTCGATCCTTTGAGCCTGCAGCCCGCATCTATCAGCAGGAGTTGCAAAGACTCCTCAACCCCTCTCGCCGGATGGACTTGGCCAAGGTTTATTTAGGTTTTGTGGATCGGGCATTGGGGCGCATTCCCAAGGATTATTTAACAGCAATTCAATTTTTGGATCTTGCTCGAGGCCTCGGTCTCTCTGCCCAGGACACTCTTGCCTTCCAAAGGCGTGCGGCTGCTCTGGCCTTTGAAGCCAAGAAATATGGCCAGGCGGGGGACCGTTACTTGGAACTTTTCCAAAGAATCCAACGGCGCGAAGGGAAAAAAAGCGCTCAATATGAACGCCTTCAATTTGCCAAGAGTCGGATCCGTGGGGGGCGTGACCTCCAGCGCGCACGGCTTACCCTAGAAACCCTGTTGCGTGAAGGGGCAGAACCCCAATCTGATCTCCACTTTGAGCTGGGCTTGGTCCTTGAAAAACTCGGGCTTTGGAACCTGGCAGATGAAGAGTTCACAACCTTTGTCCAGAGCTTTCCAAAGGACAAGCGTGCTTCCGCAGCCCTGTTGAAGGCTGCACGCGCACGTGCCTCCGCTGGTCGCATCTCCGAAGCCTTACGAGCCCTGTCCCGCCTCTTTGAGTCCTTCGGCGACCATGCCTCCGGCTTGATCGCGGACGCCGCCGCCCTCAGGGGGCGTTGGCTCGAATCCCTGGGTCGCTACGACGAAGCCATCGCCGCCTGGAAAACCTTCCTCCAACGCTTTCCCTCTCACCCCAAATGGCGAGAGGGTCAACGCGCCATTATGAACCTCGAATATGCCAAGGCTCTCGCCGCACGCCGCGCTGGCCCAAAAAGCTTTGACAAGGCCAAATCCCTTTTTCTGACCTTTGTCCAGAGCCATCCCTTGGACCGCCGGAATCCGAGCATTTACATTCTCCTCGGAAAAATGGAGGAAGAGCGTAAGCAGTTCGAGGCTGCGAAGAGGCTTTACCGAGATTGCGAGCGCAGATTCCATGGAAGCAAGGAAGCGTCAGCCGCTTCCTATTATTATGCCCTGATTCTCGAAACCAAAGAGTTCAAACTTGTTGACGCTGCCAGAGCCTACCAGAAGGTGGGTGGGGCTTATCGCCGTTTGGCCCGTCAGCGGCTTTCTGCCTTGCGCCGGAAAACCCTCGTGGTCAAAACCGAGAGGGTTTTTCAAACCGACGAAAAACCCCACTTGCTTGTCCGTAGCCGAAATGTCGAAAAGCTTCGGCTGCGTTTGTATCACTTGGATTTTGAAGACTATTTTCGCGGGACGCTTGGATCCTCGGGGATCTCTTCTTTAGCCATCGAAGCCATTTCTCCTGACCGCTCCTTTGAGTGGAGGGTCAAAAACTACCAGGCCTACCGGGAGTTCGAAAACAAGATTGAGATGCCTGCCGGAAAACCGGGCACTTGGGTTGTTAAAGTAGATGACGGGGAACGCGAGGCCACCTCTCTTGTGCTTGTCTCGGACCTTGCTTTGATCCAAAAAGTGAGCACAAATGAGGTCTTTGCTTTCGTAGAAAATACCAGGACACTGGACCCGGCCCCAGGTGTTCGTGTCCTTCTTTCCAATGGAAAGCAAATCGTCGCCGAGGCTAGGACGGATGCAAAGGGAGGCTGCCACTTTCCCCTGAAACCCGAGCAGCGAGGGAAAAACTGGAGTGTCCTGGTTGTCGGCAAAGACGGCGTGGCTTTCAGTGACCTGCACCCTTTGGGGACGAGTGGCCAAGCGCGGAGTTTTGTTCCGACCAGTGTGATATACACCGACCGCCCCAGCTATCGACCGGGGGATTGGATTGGGGTCAAAGCTGTTTTGCGCGATGTCATGAATGGAAGCTACGTATTACCGGAGGAGAAAGAATATCGACTTGCTCTGGTAGATCCTGGCTCCCGCAGTCTCTTTGTGCATGAGCTCAAGCTTTCGGAGTTTGGGACTCTCCATACCCGCTTTCGTTTACCAAAAGATCTTAACCTTGGAACTTGGATCCTTAAGCTGTTTCGGAAGAAGGATCGCCGCTTTCTTGCTTCTTACAGGGTTGAGGTCCTTGATTTTCACCCTCCCAAGGTGTCGCTGGAGATCGTATTGCCGCATCGTTCGATCACTCGTGGCGAGCCTCTTAAGGGAAAGGTTCGGGCGCGCTATTTCTTTGGTGGACCGGTTCGTGGTCGCAAGATTCAGGTTCGTTCTACTCTGCTAGAAGGGCAGAAAGTCTATGAAGGCGTGACCAATGGAGCGGGGGAGTTCAGCTTCCGCTTTGAGACGGACCCAAGGCGTCCCCTTAGAGACATCGTTCTGATTGCCTCTATACCCGAGGAGGAAGCTTTCGGTCAAAAAATCGTTCCTGTGAAACAGACCGGATTTCAGTTGGATCTAAAAATTCCCCAGGGGATCTTCCTTGCGGGGGAGTTCCTGGAAGCGGTTGCGAAAGCAACAGACTTCGAGGGAAAGCCGCTGGTTCGAGAACTTGAGTTTACCCTCATGCGCTTGCTTACCGTTGAAGGACGAGTGGAAACGCGGGTGGCTGCACGCCAAAGCCTCAAGACGGTGTCAGGGCGGGGGATTGCTTTTGCAAGCTTCAATCTGGGGGAGGGGGGAAACTACCGTCTTGTCGTCGCAGGCAGGGATCGTTTTGGACATCGGGTCGAGGCTCGCAAGGAGTTTTTTGTCTCAGGCAAGGAAGACAAGATCAAGCTGCGGCTTCTTGCGCGAACCCAGCACGCGCGGGTGGGGGACCAAGTTGAACTGCGTATCGTCAATCGCAGTCAACCCAGGTTATGCCTGTTGACGACCGAGGCAGGCGGAGTTTTGGACTTTGAGCCTCGGGTCATTGCTTCGGGCGTCACAACGATTCGCCTCAAGATCGAGCAGCGCCATGCTCCCAACTTCGCCTATGCCTTAGCTATGGTTGACAAATCCAAGCTGCATGCGGCTCGCAAGGAGTTTACGGTCTCTGTTCCCATGGATGTAGAGATGAAGCTGGGTGCCAAAGTTCTTGCTCCAGGCAAGAAACTGGGGGTGGACATCCAAGTTCGAGACAGCCAGGGTCGACCCGTAGAGGCTGAGTTCTCGCTCGCTGCAGTGGACGCAGCTGTTTTGCAACGCTTCAAGGATCACAGTCCGGGCCTCTATCAGGTTTTCTTCGGTCCCAATGTTCGTAGGGATACGAAGGTTCTGACGAAGAGCTCCTGTACGTTCCAACTCAATCCTCCCACCCGCTTGGTCAACCTCAATCTCCATCGAGAAGAGAGGGAGAAAGCGAAGTCGGGGGATAAACCCTGGGGCCCCGCCGATGCTTTTGGGGGCTCTTATGGACCCTCTTCCCCAGGCCTGAGGGTAAGGGCTGGAAGGAGAACAGCTCAAAGGAGGGGGGCAGCCAAGAAAATGGGGGAGGACCGGAAGCTTGATAAGGAAGCCCAGAATTTTGGCAATCTAAGCCAAGGGATGCGTCCCGGCTCAAATTGGGGAGCAGGCAACGGTCTTGGGTCCGAACAACTTTCGAGCCTTGGGTCGAGGTTCGGATCTCAGTTTTTGGGAAGGTTCACACAGGAAGACCCGAACCGAGTTCTTCCTTCGGATCTTTCGGTTTGGCGGGCCGTGGTCCGGACCGATGCCAAGGGGAGAGCACGCCTCGAATGTATGCTCCCCAAACGGGCTGGAAAATGGTCTCTTCGTCTCCGAGGGGTGGATAAAGGAAGCCTCTTTGGCGAAGCAAAGGCGGAAGTTCAAACGCGCAACCCCATCGTGTTGCGTGCTCGTTTACCTCGAATCCTCACTGAAAAGGACAGCTTCGAGGGCGAAATTGAAGTGCACAACCGCAGCGAGGAGGAAATCCGAGGAGAACTTCTCTTTACTCTTGATGGAGGGTCTTTGCGGAGGAAGGCCCTGCGAATTCCCGCTGGCTCCATGGCCAGTGTCTTTGTGGATCCCAAGGCTCTGGGCCTTGGGGATGGAGCTCTCCAAGTCGGCTCCCACGCCCTACAGATTCGGGTGGGGGAGGAGAGCGTGACCCATCCCTTTTTCGTGTATCCCTGGGCCTTGCCCGATCAGATTGCGAAAGCAGGAATTTTCTCTGGTTCCCGGAGAGTCCGCCTCAACTTAGGAAAGGGGCCGCATCGAGACAGAAGGTTGGTGATTCGTGTTTCACCACCTTCGATCGAAGTTATCGTTAGAGATTTTCTCTTCTCGAGTCGGATTGCTCCGCTTGCCTTGACGACGGATCGGGCTGCGATGGGTTTGGGAGCCCTCGGGCTCTGGCAAAAGCTGGGAGGGGAGCGGAGTGATGCCCTCCTCTCGCGAGCGCTTAGTGATCAGGTTCGAAATACTCTTGCTTCCTTGATCAGCGCGGAGCGAGGGGGGAACTTCGCTTGGATCGGCAACCGGAGCTTAGGGGACCTGCCCGAAACCAACCTGTATCCCTGGTTGTTTTTTGAGAAGGCTTTTAAGGCTGGTTTTGCCGTGGATCCCCTGGTTTTCGGGCGTGTTCGCAATCGGGGAATGGCATGGCTTCGTTCCTCTTCTTTGGAACAAGCGACCCTAGCTTTTTTGGCTATGGCCGAAGGGGGAATGGCGGACTTTGCGAAATTCAATCAGCTTAGGCGAGGGCGCCAGGGGATGAGTGCTGGTGCGTTGGGGCGCTTAGTTCTGGCTGCCCTTCGGATGCGTCGGCCGGGGCTGGCTAAAGAGTTGTTGCCCCTGCTCGAACAGAAAGTCGGGAGAACCCCCAAGGATGGGGGGACAGGCGGGGACCGATCTCTGGCTTGGGCTTATCTGGCCCTTGAGGAGGCCGAAGCGAATCCCGAACTTAGGGCAAGAGGCGAGTCCTGGGCCTTTTCGAAAACAGCGGCGATCAACAGGGAAGATCGTGTGGTTGCGGCCCTTGTGAGTGAGTTCCTAGCTTCTCGATACAAGAAACTGGGCCAGGCGGCTGCCCGGGTTGAAATCAATCTCGGACATGGAGTCTGGACTCAGAGTTTGTCTCTTCGCGATCACCCCCAAGGCAAGGTCTTTGAAGTCCCATCCAAGTTTTTGAAAGGTGGCGAGGTCCTCGTGGATTTCGTAAGCTCGGGTTTGGGCAAAGTCGCATGGTCCGCCCAGCTTTCGGCTTGGACTGTGGGGATGCCCAAAGATCGCATGGGAGATCCTCATATCAAGCGGGCCTACCTCCAAGCCCCTCCGATCGTAGATGGCGCAGTTCTGAGGGAGGGTTTTTCCATCATGGGGGAAGGTTTTCAAACTTGGGAAAACAAAACTGATCGTGTGGAAGCGGGACGGCAGATTATAGAAGAATTGGAGATCAACCTTCCCGAAAACAAACGCGAAGAGTTTCGCTATTTTATTGTGGAAGAGAATCTGCCTGGGGGGGCCATGGTTCGGCGCGAAGAGATTCAGGGGCCTTTCCAGTTCGTGGAGATGAGAGGGGGAAGCATACGCTTCTTCTGTCGAGCCCAAGGAAAGAGCAATTTTGTTTTTCGTTTCGCCCTGCGAGGAGTTTATTCAGGTACCTATCATATTCTTCCCACTCGAGTCGTGAGCCTTAGAGGCAACGGCAAGCCTCGCTTCGGAAGTCCCCTTGCACTGAAGGTGGTCAAGGACGGCAAAGCATCCAGGGTTCCTCGCAAAGCCACTCCGGATGAGCTCTTCAACCTGGGCTTGAGACGGTTTGATGCTCTGGGACGAGAAGGGCTTCGGAAAAACCCCTCAACTCTTCCTGGCGTCGAGGAACCTCTGGAAGCCTGTATGAAGCAGTTCGGCAAGGAGATGAAAAAGGGGCCATTTCTCGAAATCGCCAAACGCTTGCTGACGGTGCGCCTCATCCGAGGAAAGGGCAAACCCATCCTCGAACTGTTTGAAGCTCTCAAGGATCGCAATCCGGACTTTGTGCTGGGCTTTGATGATATGGCAGCAATTGGAAACGCTTACTTCAAAGCTGGCGAGTTTGAGCGGTCCCTTTACGTTTTTCAGGCCGTGGCGGAGACGCTGTTTCTACGAGAGGTTCAGGTGGCGGGGACCCTCAAAAACCGAGGTCGCGTCCAAGATGCACTAATGGTTATGGGCCGACTTTTCCTTGAGTTTCCGGGGCTTTCGGAGATTCGTCGGGCCATGTATTCGCTTGCACAGGGTATGAATGCTTTGGCCGAAAAGCGGAAACAGGCAGGACGCTTGGATCCGAAAATCGGCAGCGCGATGTTACTAAAAAAACAGGCGCGGGACCTTTGCTATGAGTTTCTCCTACGTTTTCCCTCCGATGGAGATGCGGATGAGGTCTGCTATTCTCTGGTCAATATTGCCCTCGAAGCCCAGCAGTGGAAGGAGGCTCTCGCCCTCTTAAAGCGGGCGACCAAAACCTATGCGAGTTCGCCTTGGTTTGACGATTTCCTATACCTGGAGGGTTATGCCCGTTTCCTGCAACGAGACTTTGCTCAGGCCAGAAAGGTTTTGGATCCTGTCATCCATGCGAAGTTTCTCTTGAGCGGTGGGCGGAAAGGGCCCAGCCCCAACCGTAAGCTGGCCCTATTCTTGGAGGCCCAATGTTACCACGCTGAGGGGGATCCTGCTTTAGCCCTTCCCTTTTACCATAAGGTCGACAAGGATTTTGTAGAAGCCAAGGAGGCGGCTGCTTATTTCGAGAGAAAGAAATTGCATCTTCCCGAAACCACTGTGGTTGCTCCAGATGAGAATCCTTCGATTAAGCTGCAGACTCGCAATCTCAGCAAAGTAGAAATCCTTGTTTACAAGGTGGATCTCATGCGCCTTTACCTGCTCCGGCGCTCGTTGTCGGATATAGGCAATGTCCGACTTTTTGGAATCAAGCCGACATTGCAGTTGAAAATTCTTTTGGAAGGGGCGAGACCTTATTTGGATTTCGAAAAAAAGGTTTCCCTGCCCTTGGGATCCAAGGGTGCGTTCTTGGTGATTGCACGGACTGGTTCCCTCAAGAGTTCCGGGCTTTTGCTTCGCACCGGGATCCGAATCGAAGCTCAAGAATTTCCAAGGCAGGGAAGATTAAGGCTCAACGTGACTCAGGCCGGCCAAAGACTTTCTGGTGCTCGAGTGAAAGTCTTGGGGAGTGGCTCTCCAAAAATCCAGTCTGGTAAGACAGACCTTCGGGGAGTGTTTGTCGCCGATGCTTTGGCGGGTCATGTAACCGCCCTTGTTGAGTCGGGGAAGACGTATGCCTTTTATCGGAGCAAGCAGAGCTTTGGATTGCCGTTACCGAGTCCCACGGGGCAGGTCCCTATCCGTGCCAAATCGAAGGTAAAACCGGTGCAGACAGATCTTCTTCAGATGAACAACATCCAGCTACAGCGTTTGCAAGAAAAGGGTGGTGAAAGTCTCAAATCGCTGTTCCGCAACAAGCAGAAGGGGGTTGAGCTCAGAAGGACTAAATAATTCCGGAGAGACAACCTAGAGAAGGTTTTCTGCGCGACCTCCGCGTAGGTTTTTTTTCGGGCCGATCCCCGGCTGGGTCTAATTGTGACTTCGTTTCACCGAAGAAGGTGGTTTGAGGGCGTGATAAGCCTTATCGACTTCGCGCTTTGCTAGCAGGATGTGTCGAAAGACGGAAACACCTAATACCTTCACGTCCAACACGACTCCTTCGCTGATGACATCCACAATGGGGTCGGCGATGGCAGCATTTTGTGCGACCTCGACGTTATAGTCTCGAATGATCGCTTGTTGTTTGATCACCGAAAGATTGCCCCGTGGCCCCGCGCCTCCATTTCCTGCCCTTCGCAGTTTCGCAAGGAGCTTTGCCAGGTGGAAACTCTCTTTTTTCAGAAGAGGGAGGGCCTCCTTGGCTCCCAGTTCTCTCAAGGCTCGGGCTGCGCGAATATGAAGAAGAGGATACTGGGAGTGAAATCCTTGGCCGATCACTGGGACAGCTTCGGCTCCAAGGCCCTTTTTTCGCACCAAGTTGAGGATCCTTCTGCGTGTTGGACCCTGGGGGTATTTGAGGGCGAGCCTGTAGCAGGCCCTTCTGGCTTCTTCATCTCCGAGGAGCAGGGCACGTTGGGCTGCATCCTTTTGTCGTGATAGCCCATTTCCTGCGTTTTTTGCAAGGACGGCGAGGATGGGCCGGAGGGTTTTCTTGAACATGCTTGTCTTGGCTCTTTTTCTTTCTTTTCTTTCTTTTCTTTGTTTTGCAGTCTTGGCTTCCATTTGGAGAAGTTTGCCAAGCGCGCGAGGGACCAAGTGGTTGATGGCTTCTCTTCGGGTATTTTTCAAGCTGGGTCGCAGCCCGATCAATAGGGCGCGGGCCCGCTTTACGGGATCCACATTTTTGTTACTTGGGTCCATAAGGGAGTGAATGGCCAGAGCCTCGACCCGGTCTAAGAGTTTTCGGTTTTTGACCTGAGGGTGATCTCGGTAAAAGCGGCCGAGTTGATCCCAACCATTTCGATCCAAGCCTTTCTCGAAAAGGAGGAGAATGCTTTGGAGTTGGCGGAAGCTCGCGGGAGCCTGACTCGCTTTCTCAAGGCTGAGGATGGCTTGGGCGGCTTTGGCTTGGGAGGAGCTTTGTCCGGGAAGAACTCCGCTCAGAAAAAGGGGAATGGCCACGATGGGGATCCTTTTCATTTTTCTTCCATCGGATACAGAAGCTTGGGGACAATAGAAAGCCAGGATACACTATCGAAGCTCCGGCTGTGTTCATGGAACTCTCCATGGGCAGATTTCCGGAACAATCTTTCCCGGGAGGGAGGTCGATGACGATGAAAACATTGAGGTTTTCCGCCCTAAGGGGTGGCAGTTTTGCGCATTTGGGGGGGATGATGGGCCTTTGTTTCTTTTTGGGCCTGGGGGGGATCCGAGCACAGAACCCTTCTATCAAGCCCATCGAGCCGAAGACCGTTCGTGACTTGGTCGAGATCGCCAAAAAGGCTCAAAAAAAACTCCTTGGGTATGATTTGCGCGCAGAGATTCTTCTTCGGATGCCGATTCCGGGTCGGAAAAAGCTGGAGGAGACTCTTGGGAAAGCCCGGATTCGTTTCGATCGGGACGCTCAGGGAAAAGAACGTTCCCGGGTGCTCTCACAACTCAAAACCCCTCTAGGGACGATGAGCGTGGAAACTCTCCGTAATTCCAAGGGGGTGTTCATCCATCAAGCCAGCGAGAATCGAGGCGAGCAATGGTACAAGATTGGCCCGGAACTTATGGCCAAGTTGGATCATGCCAAGAAGGTCTTAGGTAAAGATCAGAGTTCTCCTGGGGGAGGGGGTATTGGAAACTTCTTTAAGATCTCTTTCTTAGAAGCCTTGGCGAGGACTCATGACCTCAGTCTCAAATCCAAAATGGATCTGATGGGGGTTTCCTGTTGGGTTGTTCACGCGACTCCTAAGGAGAGTTCGACCAAGGGGGAAAGGCCTGTCCTCCCTTCGGCTGCAAGCGACATGGACCTCTATTTCGATGCGAAGAATTTCATTTTGCGGAAGATGATCCAAACCCTTCGAGGGAAAGATTTGTTTACCTTGACGGTTCGGAGTTTTGTTCCGAATCCCAAATTTGAAAAGCAGATTTTTTCGGAATCGAGTTTAGGGAAAGGAAAGTTTCAGGACATTATGGAGGATCCCATTGCCTCGGCCACGATCCGGGCGACTCTCGATCGGCTCCGCAACGCAGAAAAGAAAAAGTAGAAAACCGCCTGGAAACCCCGTCTGCGGGTTTTTTGGTAAAAACGCTTCCAGCGTTTTGGAACATTCAGAGGTTTAGCGCTTTGAAACCTTGGGCCTTCTCAAAAGCCCGGAGGGCTTTCGACCAAAAAACCCGCGGACGGGTTTTCCACGGGGTTTTCCACGGGTTTTCCCACGGGGGCTCGCTGCCCCATTGCCTTCCTAGGGTAGGATTCGCACCTGTACCGGGTTGCTGGCAAAGCGAGTTGTAAGGCCGGGTCCTCCCAAGTCCAGAACGGCCATGGAGAGGTTTTTTCCCACCAGTGAGCTTGGGAGTAGACCTGCCGGAATTCCGAGGGTCGGGGCTGCAAACCCGAAGAAACCCACCTTCCCAAAGAAAGAGAAAAAGGGAGCTTGATTGATCAGGCCTAAGGCTTGGGTGCTGAGAAGGTCAAAGTTGAGAGGCAGGCGGACGCCATTGGAAAAGGGGGTCCCAGGAGTCGTGCCTGACATTCCGATAAAGGTGATGTAGTAGCTTCCGGCAAATTTGGCTCCTGGCCCATAGGCCATCCGGACGACACCTCCCTTTGCGGCAGAAAGACTGGACTGAGTCGGGGTGAGAGTGGATGCCCCCCCGAGCTCGAGGGTTGTAAAGGTGATATGTCCGGCGCTATCCCGGATTTCCAGATTCACCCTGACTTTTTGAGGGCTTTTTAGGATCCAAGTTTTGATGCCGGGGTTGGAGAAACTTGTCTCGAAACGCCCATCTCCGTCCAAATCATAACGGGCAAAAAGCTGAGAGGGGGGAAGGGAGGCGTGTCCTGATCCCCTTGAATCAACAGTTCCCAGCATTCCTTGGGTTTGTCCAATCAGGTCGGCGAGGGGGAGGTCGGGTCCTTTGCTTGCATAGCGTGCAAGTCCTTGGAACCAATCTGTGTGACTTCGAGCCGTGAAGTAGCGAAAGGCCATGTAGCCATCCGCACCACCTTTCATGGCACCTCTGGCACAAGCTTCCACAGTTGCCCGAGTGGTCGTCTGCCCCTTGCTGTTCCATGTTCGGATCGCGGGGATGACTCGACATCTGCTTCGAACTTTGTTGACAGCGGTTACCGCATAGCCTGCTGCGGCTTGGACATAACCTTCCATGTATTTCAGGTTATTCCCATAGACATGCCCGTTTGCGGTATAGGTCATGGGCAACAAGCAATCGAGGCGCTTAGCCATATCTTCCCAGTTTTGTCCATAATTCTTAGTGAGATAGGAGAGGGTTTGGGAATAGGTCCGGAAGGTGTTGTTATAGCTCCCTCCATCCAATGCATAGGCTCCTGCGATGACGAAGGCGTGGAGTTGCCTTGGCCCGATCTCCTTTCGGGCAAGGTCGAGAAAACGGTTAATTTCACTTTGGTTGTGGTTTCCTCCGAACCAGCGAATGTAATCCAGTGCGAGGCCGTCCATTCCATAGAATGGCTTCCCCTGGCGATCAAAGCTGTTAAAGAGGTAGCGGAGAAGTGTATGTGCCAAGAAATCTTGGTGGTTCCGGTCACTGGGGTAGGGGCCTTTGCTATTGAAGACCGTGATCACTCCGATGACCTGAAGATGGGCTTTGTGGGCTTTTTGGACAAAGGTTTTCAGGTGGACACGAGGGCGAATGCTTCCGTATTGGGTTTTCCAAGTCCCCACTTCGTCATAAATGTGGAGGATCCCTTTTTTCGAACCTGTCGTATTCCAGACGCTGATGTAAATAGTGTCTAAGCCTGCATTGACGGTCTTGGCAATGATCTCGTCGGTATAGGCTCCGTCGATGTTTCCAAAGAGCCAGGGCCAAACACCCATGGCCGAATCCTTAGAGGTGGGAACTGTCTGGGCACTTGCTCTTTGCCCTGAAAAGAAAAGGACCAAGAGCAAGAGATGGGAGGTGAGGAGCGAAAAGGGAAAGAACTTCATAAACACCCAAGGTTTGAGAAACTGGAAGGGAAAAGCATAGCAAAATCCTTTCCCCATTGCGGCTGGAAGGAGAGGATAGACCTATGATTCGCATCTCCCGGATGATTCCTCCTTCCCTTCTGCTACTGGTTTTTTTATGCCTTCGTCCGGGGGATCCTGTTCCTCGTTCCGGTCCCATACTTCAAGGAGTTGGACCCCATGGGGCCGTGGTTTTGCTCCATCGTCCAGGGGAAAAGGCTCCTAAGTTGGAGCTGTATCGAGAAGGGGAGAATCCCCCCATCCAAGTTGGAGGGAAGCATGGCCTTGGAGGTCGATGGGAATTTCGGCTTCAGGGCCTTCGCCCCTCCACTGAGTATCATTATTTGGTCTCTTCGGAGAATGGCAGCAAACTCTTGGGCTATGGGAGCTTTCGATCAGCTCCTTTACCCGGGGAGGGGCGGGTTCGTTTTGCAGCTTTTGGCGATTCGGGGAAGATTCCAGGTTGGGCCTTTGTAAGGGACAGCGCTGGAGTACAGCCTTCCTCGTGGCTTCAAAAAATCTGGCCTGGAAAGGGTTCGCAGGGAATTTTAGCGAGACGGGTTTTGCAGATGAAACCTGACTTGGTGCTGCACCTGGGGGATCTTGTTTATCCCTGGGGGCGTTGGGAGCACTACGCCCTTGCGGTGTTCGATCCATTTCGCAGATTGCTTGCGCGTGCGGATTTTCGGCCCACCCTGGGGAATCATGATTTAATCACCGAGAGGGGGGGACCGCTTTTCCGAGCATTTCTTCAACCTACTGAAAAACATCGCTATTACTCTTTTGTAAGGGGGCCTGTCCGATTTCTTTGCCTCGATGCTTTTTCGAGTCCCATCGGTCGGGAGAGTGTCCAGTTTGCTTGGATGAAGCAGACACTCAGGGAATCCCATGAAGCATGGAAGGTTGTTTACCTTCATCGTCCCTTCTTTACGGCTTCGCGTTCGAGAAAGGACTCTGAGAATGATCAACTCAGAACCTTGCTGGATCCCCTTTTTGGAGAGATGGGAGTGACACTTGTTCTCTCCGGGCATGACCATGTCTACGAGCGCTATTCTCCAAAGTCGGGAGTCCAGTATGCCGTTGTCGGTGGTGGAGGAAAGAGCCTCTATCAGCTCCATCCTGATCCCCTACTCAAAAAGAGTTGCCGTTGTTTTAGCTTCGTTCTGGTGAACGCAGGACCGCAGGAGTTTTCTTTTGAGGCCTTTTCTATCGATGGAGAACGGATTGATGCTTTTCGGATCCATCGTTAGAAGGATCCTCCGAGGATGCTGCGAAAGGGCTACTCGTTTCGTTTGAGGACCACGTTGAGGAGGTTGCTGTCATTGGCTCCTAGGTGGATTTTTTTGGTTTGATACCCTTCCTTGATGATCAGGATAAGGAGAGGGATCTTTGTTCGGAGCCGTTCCAGGAGATAGGTTCCATCCTTGCGAGTGAGAACTCGGACATTGCCGAAAAGAAAACGCCCATTGTGGTTCATTTGTCCATTGGGGACGATGGGGAAGAATTCATTTTTTGCGTCCGGAATCCCTCGGAGGAGGGCGCCACCGATGGGTTTTCCTTCCTCATCCATAACCTTCCCATGGATGGCTCTGCCTGGCCCGAGGACGACGCTGAGTTCCAGGTCCTTGGACTCTGGAGGGACTTCGAGAACACGGACCAAGGGTTCCATGCCAGGAAAGGCGAAGCAGAGTTCGTAGCGTCCGGGAATGAGAGCCGGGATGCGGTATTCTCCCCCTTGATCGATGGGCCAAGAAGGGGTTTCGCGGGCAACGAGGAGTTGCCAGACCTTTTCGGGCCAGAGCCGGAGGACATGGACCCGGCCCCCCTCGGCGTTGCCGCCCTTTTGAAGCCGAACGAGACCCGAGACCGAAGAGAAGGGGCCGGCTTTGAGATCGGGGATTTTGCGCTCTCCTTTGTCTGCGATTCCCTGTGCGATTTCGACGGGTGTCCCATTGGGGAGTAGGGTCCGGATCCAATAGCGCCACCTCTCTCCAAGCTCGGCAATCTCGAATCGTCCTTCTGCGTCTGTGGTGGTTTCCCAAGGGATACCTCCCAAAGTCTCTTCTCTCGAGGCGGGTAGATCCGTTTCGCAGAGGATACGAAGGTGCGCCAAAGGTTTTCCCTGTTTGTCCAGGATGCGCCCCGTGACCTTGTGACCCGGGAGAAGGGTCAGTTTGGTGCTATTCTCCTTGTCCTTTTCGAGGCTGTTTCGGGGCGTGGCCCCAAGGATAAAGCCCTTTTTGATGAGGATGAGTGGGTTTTCGGCCAGGTCCTTCCGATAGAAGATGCGGACATCCCCTTTTGCATCGGTTTTTCCGAGATTCTCAAAGGTCCAGGGTTTGCGGACGATGGCACCCGGGATGGGTTGGCCTTTGGGGTCTTGAACATGAACCTTGAGGAAGCCCTTTCCGAAGGCCAGCTTGGGCTTTTCGACCGGGGGTTCCTTTCCAGGGTCCATTTGGATCAGGAAGGGCCGGTTTGCATAGGTGATCGTTTTGAAGGGGAGAAAACCCTTGGCTTTCGCCGTGACCAGGAACTCCCAACCTCGGGGGACAGGAATACGAAACCTTCCGTTTTTGTCGCTTTTGGTGGTCCAGGAGGGGAGCTTGGGGAGCTTATATTCTCTCCAAAATTCGTAGCTGGCCACTCTGCTCAGGTCCACAGTTGCCTGGATTTCGATTCCTTGAAGTCTTTGACCTTCCGGGGAACGGACCTCACCCAGGAGAGCGCCCTGTTTGAGAACTTGGGCGTTTGCCCGGAAGGGGAGGAAGGCGAGGATGGCCAACAATGCATAGATCATTTCTGGTGTTTCCCTTTAACAAACTGGAGTTCTGTTTCCGTAAAACCGGCACGGCGCCTCCCCTCTCGGTCGATTGCGACGGGACGACTCGGTTGAAACTTACGGGAGATGGAAAGGAAATGGGAGGCGGGGGAGAGATCCCGTTCCCGACAGACCCGCCGAAACCATTTGGTCCCAAGGGCGACATGTTTGATTTCGTCATAATAGATGCCTTCAAGGATCCTTGCAGATTCTTGATCTCCGGCACCGATGAGCTGTCTGCGGATCTTATGACTGACGTCGAGCCCTTTAGCTTCGAGGATCCGGGGAACAACGGCGAGGCGATCACAGAGATCTGGGTAGGCACGAGCGGTATGCCAGAGTCCAAGGTGAACGGAGCGAGTGCCAAATTCCTCCCCAAGTTTTTCAAGCCTATGGATGAGGCTTCGCGCATGGCGGACCTCTTCTTCGGCGATAAAAAGCATGTCCCGATAGTAGGACGCATCCTTCCCCGGGAATTCGAGGATGGCGAGGATCGGCAGTTCGATCGCGGAGAGTTCGATATTCGCAAGGGAATGGAGAAGGGCTCGGCGTCCTTCGAGTTGGGTGAGTTTAGGGCGCTCTCCGATCTCTTCGGTTGCAAGGACCTTCCAGGATTTGGGGCGGCCGGGCTTTGGGGGAATGGAGGGGGAATCCCCATCTACAACCTTGAAATTCCGGACCTTGCATACCTCTTCGGCGAGACGGAGTTTCCGATCAATCTCCGGTTCCATTAAAACGCCGAGCAAGGCTTCCCCCATGGCATCTTCGATCATTGCTTGTTACTGTTTTCGTTCCAAAATTATCGCACGAGGAGAAGAGATGGGAAAACCTGTGCGCAAACCGATTCTTTCCATGAACTCCTGGACGATCCAGGACAGCGAAAAACTTTACCTTGTCTCCGACTGGGGGAAAGGGTACTTCGGGATCTCAGCTCGAGGAAACCTGGAGGTGCGGGTCGGAAAGGGAGGCACGCAGCCTATCGACCTTTATGAACTCACCATGGATCTTGTGGAGAGGGGGCTCACCCCTCCTCTTTTACTGCGTTTTGGGGACATCCTCGAGGATCGGATTCTTCGCGTGAGTAAGGCTTTTCAGGTTGCCATCTCGGAGTATGGCTTCCAGGGAGGGTATCGGGCTGTCTTTCCGATAAAAGTCAATCAACAGAGGCATGTTGTGGAGGAGGTGGTTCAGTTTGGCCGTTCCTTGAGTCTGGGCCTCGAGGTGGGGAGCAAGCCCGAGCTTTTGATTGCCCTTGCGATGCATGGGGATCCAGAATCTCTGATTATCTGTAATGGGTTCAAGGATGCGGATTATATCGAGATGGCTCTCCGTGGTCGGCAACTTGGAAAAAAAATCATTCTCGTCCTTGATCGCCTTGCTGAGCTTCGGCCCTGCCTGGATATCGCAAAACGCCTTGGAGTGATGCCCTATTTGGGAGTTCGGGCCAAACTCAATTCAAAGGGAGCGGGTAAGTGGAACGAATCTTCGGGAGATCAATCCAAGTTCGGATTGGCGGCTTCGGAATTGCTTCAAGTTTTGGAAACCTGCCGGCGGGAAGGCTATCTGGACGGGGTTAAGCTTCTTCATTTCCATGTGGGGTCCCAGATTACGGATATCCGGGCCATCAAAGCAGCCCTTAAGGAGGCGAGTCGGATCTATGTCGAGTTAAAAAAACTGGGAGCTCCCATGGGATGGTTCGATGTGGGAGGCGGGCTTGGGGTGGACTATGACGGTTCCCAAAGCAATTTCCACTCATCGATGAATTACAGCCTTCAGGAATATGCAAACGATGTGGTTTTTGCGATCGAGGAGGCTTGTGACAGGGAAGATCTTCCCCATCCCCATATTGTGAGTGAATCAGGGAGGGCGCTTGTTGCCCATCATGCTGTCTTGGTTTTTGACGTGGTGGGGATGTCGAAGGGTCTGGGGGAGGACGCCGGCCCACGCCCAGAGGAAGGGGATCCTGAAATCCTCCACAAGTTTTACGAACTCCTTTTGGAGGTGAGTCCCAAGAATTACCTCGAGACTTATCACGATGCCGTTCAATTCAAAGGAGAGGCGAACAGCCTGTTTAATCTCGGGTTTTTGGGCCTCAAGGGGCGGGCTCGTTGCGAAAACCTTTTTTGGGCTGTTTGTCGACGGGTGTTTCAGTGGGCAAGCGAAGAAGAGGTCCTCGCCGAAGAGCTTGAACCCTTGCGGAGAAGCCTGGGAGCCACCTGTTTTGGGAACTTTTCAGTGTTCCAATCCTTACCGGATCATTGGGCAGTCAAGCAACTTTTTCCCATCATGCCCATTCAAAGGTTGGGGGAGGAGCCAAGCCAACGGGTTACTGTGGCTGACTTGACCTGTGATTCGGATGGAAAAATCGATCGTTTCATTGAAACACATGGTGTAGCGAATAGCCTTCCTATTCATCCACTGGAAGAGGGACAACCCTATTTCCTCGCTGCTTTTCTTGTGGGCGCATATCAGGAAGTGTTGGGAGATTTGCACAACCTCTTTGGGGATACCAATGTTGTTCATGTGCAGCTGGATGAGGAAGGGGATGTTGATTTGGGGAAGGTTGTGGAGGGGGATACCCTCGCTGAGGTTTTGAGCTACGTACAATATGATCCGGAGGACTTGGTTCTTCGAGTCCGGCGTGCTGCGGAAAGGGCCTTAAAGGAAGGGCTCATCGAAAAAGGAGGAGTCCAATCCTTTCTCCGTTTGTTCAAAGAATCTCTTCGTGGGCAGACGTATCTGGAAGAAATTTGAAAGGATTCTTTTTCTCTCTTCCTTTATTCACAGAAGCCTTGGGGCTCGGGTTTGGGCTGACTCGATCCCGGAGCAAAAAGGCTATCCGAATGAATCGAAGGGATGATGCATGTGGGAAAAGGAGGAGGAATGTTCCAAAAGAAAGGGGGTATTTGGGGCTTGGGGGTATTGGAATACGTCGCGGAGGGGCGGGTTCCCAGTGTTTTTAGGGGAAGTGGGTGGGAGCGATGGAAAGTCTTGGCTGCGCTTGCCCTTTTTCGCTTTCGAGAAGAATGCGTTCATCAATGTGGGAAAGATTTTGCGATTCGGGTCCTTCGGGGAGGGAGCGAACTCTTGGGAGAGGACTCGCGTCCAGTCTGGGTTCTGGAGAGACGTCTCGAAAGGATGATTTTGGGAAACATGGGAAAGGGGCGGCTCCACCCGCAAATTCCCAAAGAGGAAGCGAGTGGAGCCCTTTGGCTTATTCGATCGGAGGCAGATCGCCGAGCCCGGCGCTGTACTCCTTGTCGATTTTTTCACACTCAGCGGCAAGGCCGGGAATATCCCGCTCGCCCGAGGGGGTGACGGAGACGGCATACCGGACGATTCCATCTTTATCGAGGATGACGGTAGCCCGATCGTCTATGCCAGCATCCTCAAGGTAGAGTCCGTAGGCTTTACCTACTGCTCCCTTGGGGTTGAAGTCCGCGAGAAGCGGATAGCTAATTCCACCCAAGCTATCAGCCCAGGCCTTGTGGCAAAACTTGGAATCCACAGACACACCTAGCACGTAGGTGTGAGCCGCAGCAAAACGATCTTTGATCGCCTCTGCTCCGGGGATTTCTTTGCTTCAGGTAGGGGTGAAGTCGAGTGGATAGAAAAGAAGCATGACGTTTCCCTTGCCCAGGAGGTCCTGGAGGTCAACGGTTCGGCCCAAGTGGTCCTCCAGTTTGAAGGTGGGGCCTTTTTCTCCGATTTGGATCATTGTCATTCCTGTTTGATGAAAGAAATTGGATAAAGGAAATTCTTAAAGGTCCTGCAGCCTACCTTGACCTACCTCCTTGATTCCATTCTTGGTAGACATCCGCAACATCGGTCGGGGTGTCTCAGTCGAAATCCAGGAGGAGTTTTGGCGGCTCTTTTGCCGCATTCCCGTGCCTTGAAGACTCTATGTATTGAAGGCAGCCAACGATACTGAAAAAAAATGATCCCGCCGAACGGGGGGGAATGGGGGGAGTGTCCGGCGGGATCAGGGGAATATCATCATTCAATGTAGTTCTTTAGATCCCAAGAATGCCCAATCACGACCCTCAAGTCACGTCAAAACTGGAACAGAAATTACCTTTGAGAACTTGGTTTGCAAGCCTTTGAGAAGATTTATCATAAAGGAAAAGTTCTGCCATCTTTCGTTTTTTTCCAAGCTCCAAGGGTCTCAGGGTATTGATGGCATCTTGGAAAAGCCCTTGAGGAACGAAACCTCACCCTTCTTGCCTTGCTGGAGAGTTTTTTTAGGACTTTGCATTTATTGACCACCATCTTGGGAATCCATCCCTCTAGGGGGAGATACGAAATCCAGAGTCCGCCGGAAGGTGGTCAATCAGAAGATTGGAGGGGAGCCAGTTTGGCAGTAAAGGCTCGGAGGAAGGGGGCTTCTTCGAGAATCTTGTATCCCTTCAGCTCTTTCCGAGTTCGGGCGATTCCGGAAAAGACCTCAATCACCCAGTCAAAATGGCTTTGGGTGTACACACGGCGGGGAAGAGTAAGGCGGACCAGGTCAAGGGCTGCGGGAGTGGGTTTTCCGGTTTTTTGGTCGGTCCCTCCAAACATGAGAGTTCCGATTTCGACTGCCCGGATCCCTCCCCTTAGGTAAAGCTCGCAGCAGAGAGCTTGCCCGGGGAGTTCTTCGGGGGGGATTTGGGGGAGCCAGGCTCGAGCATCCACATAGATTGCATGGATTCCGCAGGGTTTCACAATGGGGATGCCGAGAAAGGTTAAGGCGCGTCCCAGATATTGTGCGCTCGCGAGGCGGTATTCGAGGTAGTCTTCATCAAGGACTTCACGAAGGCCTTGGGCAAGTGCTGCCATATCTCTTCCAGCGAGACCCCCATAAGTGGGGAAACCTTCGGTGAGGATCAGGAGGTTTTTTGCTCTGGACGCAAGATCGTCGTTGTTGAGGACAAGGAGACCTCCGATGTTGACGAGTCCATCTTTTTTCGCAGAAATGAGACATCCGTCCGCATAACTGAACATTTCATGGGCTATCTCATCGAGAGGGATCTCTTTGTAGCCAGGTTCCCGCTTTTTAATAAAAAAGGCGTTTTCGGCGAAACGAGCTGCATCGAGAAAAAAGGGAATCCCTTTCGCCTTGTACCTTTTTGCAACTTCCCTGATGTTTTCCATCGAAACAGGTTGGCCCCCGGTTGTATTGTTGGTGATTGTGAGAAGGCCCAAGGGGATGTCTGCGGCAGGGGTTTCTTCTAAGAAACCGTCCAACTTTTCAAGATCCATGTTTCCTTTAAAGGGCTCTTCCTTTCCCGGATCCAGTGCTCCCTCGACAGGGAGGTCGATCGCTTCGGCCCCAGTAAACTCAATGTTCGCACGCGTTGTGTCAAAGTGGGTGTTGTTGGGTATTTTTTTTCCTTCAGCGCAAAGAGTTTGAAACAGGATACGCTCAGCGGCTCTTCCTTGGTGCACCGGGATAACATGCTTATAACCAGTAAGCTTTTGGACGGTTTTTTCTAAATCGTAGAACGATTCACTCCCTGCATAGCTTTCATCTCCCATCATCAGAGCCGCCCATTGTCTGGTGCTCATGGCCCCTGTACCCGAATCTGTGAGAAGGTCGATCAAAACTTCTTTTGCATGCAGGGAGAAAAGATTGAAGTGGGCGCGTTCTAAGGCCTCTTTTCTTTCCTTTTCCGTCGATATATGCAAAGCTTCGACAGTCCGAATCCGAAATGGCTCGATAATCGTTTCCATTTTACTCCTCCAAAAGCGGGGTCGAAGATGGATCCTAACGGTGAATCACTCTTTTCCGAGCGTCAACTCCTGTGGTGGAATGTCGCTTGGGTGCGACCCGGATCCGAACAGGAGTCTCGGGGAGTGAATCGTTTTTTCTACCGATTCTTTGCCCTTTGAAAAATCCTGTGGGCCCAAGATTGTTTGTTCGAGGTTTTTGGGACTCCTCTTTTTCCTTATGAGTGGGTCCCAGTGGCAAGATTCCCTCTTAGAGACCTCCCTCTTGAAACATAGCCGTTTGAGATGCCATGATCCCCCTGGTCCCCAATCCTCTGGACGAACTTAAGCGAATTCAAAATTCAAGAGAGTTAAAACGGGGGGAAATGAGCTCGAAGGAACCTTTTGACTCCGCGTTTGATTCTAGTGAGGCCCTTTTCTTCATCCAGACGTTGGAACATCCAGTTCAAATCCGTGACCTCCCGAATGGAAGTTCGATGGATGAGAAAGTTGTTCAGATTGGTTTTTCCTCGGCTGCAAGAATAAGCCTTCTGGACGCCTAATTTTTTTAAGGAGGCAAGGACACGGCGATCGAAGGATCCGAAGGGGAAGGCTGCTTGGCGACAGGAGGACCCTTGAATGCTTTCTAAAATTTCGAAGGATTCTTTTATATCCTTTTCTCGAGTCGCTTGGTCAACCTTGGCCCAGTCTAGATGGTTGTGTCCATGACTGCCGATCTCCATTCCTTCTTCGGAGAGAATACGAAGCTGGTCCCTTGTGAGGAACCCAGGTTTTCCCAGCATTCCTGTTAAGGGGAAGAAAATTCCAGGGAGCTTCCTCTCAAGGAGGGCTGGTAGGGCGATATGAAAATCCGAGTCAATCCCATCATCAAAAGTAATCAAGGTGTCCCCCCGTTCTTTCGCAATATCGAGGGTTTGAAGAAACTTCTCCCTCTTGACCCAAAAGGGAAGATCTTCCTTCGGGCAGTCGGCTGGGGGTGTTCCGATGCCATGAAACACGAGGACAATGTCGATCTTCGGGTTTTTCTGTTTCATAATTTTGAAACCCCAGCATCCACATGGGACCTAACCCGTGGTGGGTGAGGGGAGACTTGACCTTATCATCGGTTGTAAGAGCTGGTGGAGTTAAAACCTTCAGGGATCATCAATCACCTTCAGTTTTCATGCTTCAGCGTCACCTGAAATTTTTTTTTACCAAGACTGAAATGGTTTGAATCCTTGGGCATTTTCCAGGTCGCAAGGACTTCAAGGAGGGGATTGCATCTTGGAAAAAACTTCTTTGAGCCAATTCTTTTCTTCAGACCCTTCAAATAGGGGCCTTCTAGGACTTTGCATTTTCTTTGTACCATCTCATGAAAAAAAATAGGGTTCAGGGGGGCCAAAGCCTCCTTGTGACTGGACCGCTGAAAACAGAAGAAGAATATAAAGAAAAGCGTGGTTTTCTCGCATAAAATCTCTTTCTTAAGCGGGTCGGAGACCATGGTTTTTTGAGGGTGGTGAAATCTCTTGAGGGGGAGCTGTGTCTTTTCGAAAGATGAGTTAGGGGGGGCCGCTATCTTTTAGGTGTCGGTTTCCTCGGACCGGTTTTTATGGCATCCCAGAACGAAGAGGGTTCCTTTGCCAGAGATCATCATCAGTGAACATTCTAGGGAGTGGGATGAACAATTGTCTTCCTTCCTGGATGCCAGTGTCTACCAGACTTGGGGATATGGAGAAGGGCGAGGTTCTGAGACCCAAGCTGTTCGCCTGAGAATTGAAGATGGAGGCCAGTGCCTGGGCCTGGTTCAGTTGCGCCAGAAAACCCTGCCCGGTCTCAAAGCCGGGCTTGCCCATAGTTATTTTGGCCCCGTAGTTCGCAATTCTTCAGAGGATTCCCCAGAAGAGACTTTGCTTCGGTATCAAGCGGCTCTTCGAGGGCTAATTGAAGGATGGATTCGGCCTCAAGGCCTTCTGCTTAGGCTTGTGTCGCATCTTCCCGAAGATCTTTATCCCGGTGTGGGGAAAATTCTGAAGGATTTGGGGTTTCGACCCTTGGAAACGAGGCCTTACCGGACAATCCTTGTGGACCTCCGGCCTGATTTGGATGTCATCAAAGGGGGGTTCCGCTCTCGATCCCGAACCATGATCAATAAGGCCCTGAAGCAAGGGATCCAGGTCGAAGTGGGTGAGGATTCCTCTTACTTCGAACGATTTGAGGCCCTATATGACGAGATGGTAGCCAGGAAAGCATTTCACTCCAACCTTCGTGTTTCGACCTTTGCACGGGCACAAGAATTCCTTCGAGGGAAGGATCGAATGCGAGTTTTCTTGGCCACCTTTGAGGGAACCGATATTGGTGGGCTTGTCCTTTCGGCGATGGGGGACATGGGGATTTATCTCCTGGGGGCGACTCGAATTTTGAAGGAGTTTCCCAACCATAATGGATCGCGGCTTTTGCATTGGAAGGCGATCGAAGAATGTAAGGTGCGTGGCCTTCGCTATTATGACCTTTGTGGGATCGATCCTGAGAAGGATCCGGGGGGATATCGTTTCAAAAAGGGGTTTAGAGGCCAAGAGATCGTGTATCCCGGGACCTTCGAATGGGGAGGCAGCCTCCTTTCCAAGGCGGCCGTTCGGGCGGGAGAATTGGTTAAAAAACTCCGTGGGGGATAAGACCCCCGCTATCCTAGGATGATGGGATCTCAATCGAGCTTTTTTGGGCAAGAGAGTCTTGAATGGCAAACATGACTTCGTGCACGTGGCTGCAAGCTCGAAGGTCATTGTGGGGGCGATTACCGCTGCGGATACAGTTTACAAAGTATTGAAGTTGATCCATGTAGGGGTGATCGGAGACATCCCCGGAATCTGGCATGGCGGTGGGAAGGGTGGCCCATGTTCCGGCTTTGAGCCCCGGCCAATCGAGGCTCGAGACCTTGTCACCCATGATACTTCCTCGTTCACCTTGGAGGAGTACTGGAAAGGTATAAGGTTGCCTGCATTCGATGCTGGTGGAGACCTTCCCGATGGCTCCATTTTCAAACTCGAGAAGAACCGAAACGTTGGGTTCATACTCGTAGTTTAAAGGATTGTTAGGGCTGGTGTTTGCCATTGCCATGACGCGGACGACTCTTTTGTCCATGAACCATAAAAGCCCGTCCAGGGCATGACAGCCTGCTGTTAAAAAAGCATCACCGCCCATTTTTTTGGTCCGATTCCAAGGGTATTGCGGGTACCAGGGGCCGATGCCGTGGAAATAGGCGGTTTCCCCATAAAAAACCTCACCGATCAAGCCTTGGGAAAGAATGGCTTTGATGTTTTTGAAGAGACCGATCCAGCGGAGTTCAAAGCAAACCGAAGTCTGGACTTGGGCTTTTTCGACCTCTTCTAACATTTCGTAAAGCTCCTGACGGCAAAGGGCGACAGGTTTTTCGATCACGATGTGTTTCCCTGCCTTTGCTGCGGCTATGCATTCCTTGGGGTGCATTGGGTGAGGGGTGCAAATGACCACAATGTCGATCTTTGGATCTTCGAGAAAGGCCTTCTGGTTTCCATAAGGGACGGCCCCTGTAAGCTCATGCTCGATGATTTTCTGGGCTGCCCGTTTTTGGGAGCGAGAGAGGATCCCTTTGATTTCGCAGCCTTCGATCTTTTTAAAGTTTTCGATGTGGGCCCCGGCGACCCAACCTGTCCCGATGATCCCAATCCCGAATGACTGTGACTTCATTTTTTTTCTCCAGTAGGATTCTTCTTAAAAATCGGATCTTTTTGAGGATTCGTGGTTTGTTGTTTCGTTGTCAGGTGCTCCTTGGGTTCCTCCATAATGTAGGGAAGGATGCTTAAAGGAATGGGGGTTTGAATCTTTCCTTTGCGGCCAAGGTCCCAAATGGCGCCGGTATGCTCCAGCCTTCCAATGAGGGCTTTTCCTTGGTCCACTGATAAGACACTCAAGCTTGTTGCCAGAGCGTCTGCGTAGGTGCAATTCCGATGGAACACCGTGACCGCTTTGGAGTCTACGAGGCCCAAGCCTGTCTTTGGGTTAACGATATGGGAATAAGATTTTCCACCAATGATTACGTGACCAAATCTATCCCCGGAGGTTGCTACGGCTCCTTGAGCGAGGTAGATCCTCTTGCTGATGGTTTTTTCTCTAGCTGAGATGCCGATCTTCCATCCCGGAGCTCCTGGTGGAGGGGCGGAGGCTGCAATGTCTCCGCTCCCGTCCACTAGGGCGGAATCGATTCCGTTTTCCCGAAGGACGAGAAGAGCTTGGTCTACTGCATAGCCTTTGGCGATTCCACCGGGGTCGAGCAGAATCCCTTTTTTTAGGAACTCAACGGTGTGCCGGGCATGGTCGAGTCGGATCCATTCGGATCCCACTCGGGCCTTAGCTTCAGCAAGGGCCTTTTCTGTGGGAAGTCTGTGACTTCTGCGGCTACGCTTCCAAAGCCCGCTGAGAGGGCCGATGCTGATTTCAAAAGCCCCTCCACTCAACCGATGCATTTTTTTCGAGATCGCTAGGATTTGAAAAAGATCGTTGCTCACGGGAAGGGGAAGTCCGGGTTCGGCAAGTCTGCAGAGCCTCATGAGCTCGGAATCGACTCGATAGTTACTGAGAGCATGGTCGATCACGGCAATTCTTTGGAAAGCACGCCTTGCGGCTACGCGCGCTTTTTTGGAGTCCAGGGAAAAAAGAACGATCCGGAATTCCATCCCCATGGATTTTTGGGCAAACTCATATCGTTTAGGCTGGGGTTTGGGGGGGGCTTCTCCTGGGTAAATGCAGGAGAAGGAAAGGATCAAAAGAGCCGTTTTTGCGAGATCGCTTTTGGGGTGGATCATGATCAGATGGAAAGTCCTTTGTTGCCTTTTGGGGGTTGTTGTGGCCCCTCAGGAATCTAAACCTTCGAAAACGGTTGTGGTGAAAAACTTTCAACCATACCGACAAGAGATACCCGGAACTCGCTTGTCCTTCGACATGGTTCCCATCCCGGGAGGGACGTTTTTTATGGGGAGTTCCAAAAAAGAGAAAGGCCATCAACCCGATGAAATGCCGCTGCACAAAGTAAGAATCTCTCCTTTCTGGATGGCAAAGTTGGAGATCACCTGGGATCTGTACGAGCAATGGTCCCTCGATTTGGATCGACAGAACCGAGAAAAGGGGACGGGTAAAACTAGAGCGAATCAAAAGGCGGATGCCGTGACTCGGCCCAGCAAACCCTATGTCGATATGAGTTTTGGGATGGGAAAGAAGGGTTTTCCGGCAGTTTGTATGACCCAAAAGGCTGCGAAGACCTTTTGTCAATGGTTGAGTGCGAAAACAGGGAAAACCTATCGTTTGCCTACTGAAGCCGAATGGGAATATGCTTGCAGAGCCGGAACCCAGAGTGTTTGGAGCTTTGGCTCAGATCCCAAAAAGCTTGGAGACTATGCATGGTTTGAAGGAAACAGCAAGGAAGCCTATCACAAGGGTGGATTGAAGAAGCCCAACCCTTGGGGCTTGTATGACATGCATGGGAATGTGGCCGAATGGTGTCTCGACCAATATCTCCCCAAAGGATATCCCAAAACGAAAAAAGGCGAGATTTTGGTCAATCCCTTTGTCGCTCCCAAAACTCTTTATCCTCGGGTTGTCCGGGGAGGGTCCTGGGCGGATGGACCTCTACTTCTCCGATCCGCAGCCCGCCGAGGGTCAGATCCTGATTGGAAAATTCAAGACCCCCAGATCCCCCAGAGTGAGTGGTATCACACGGATGCACCTTTTGTAGGGTTTCGGGTTATCCGTCCTTATCCCCATCCTCAAAAAATCAGAAAATAGCTCATCTCTGCCTTGAGAGAGCCCTCGTTCTTCGTAAGAGTTCCTTTCAATTCTTCTCTAGGATGGTGATTCAAACTTTTTTATTGGATTAGGATCGAGAGATCCTTGGTTTTTGATCCAAGTTTTCCTACGTAAGAACGGGCTTGTGATGCCATCGGTTTAAGAAAAGGCGAGAATGTGATCGAGATCCTTTGCGATTTTGGTGAGACGCTCCCTGTTTCCTCCCTGGACCTCCGCCGTGATCACGTCTTGATAGCCAACTTTTGCAAGTTCGCGCATGCAGGCTTTCCAGTCGATGTCTCCTTGAAGGATCTCCACCCCAAAACCTTTCTTGAAGCTCCAACCCTTGATGTCCACTTTTACAATGCGTTTCCCAAGGATCCGGATCCAGTGGGTTGGCCATCCGAATTTGCGCATATTTCCGATGTCGAGATAAGCCCCGATCCAAGGGCTTCGAAACTCATCAAGATAGTTTCTGAACTCCAAAGGGCTTTGGAGGAAGCCGTTCCAAACATTTTCAATGGCGATTTTTACGCCGAGTTTTTCGGCGAGGGGAAGGGCTTTACGGATTTCCTTCTGGGAGCGCTTATAGACCAGGTCATAGGGGATGTTTTTACGAACGATCCCCGGAACCAAGAGGCAGGTTGTGGCTCCATAATCATGGGCGTCTTGCAATCCTGTTCGGAGTGCTTGGAGCCCCTTGGCCCGGACCTTCGGGTCTGGATCGGAGAGGGTATGACGCCAATGAACAGAGTCGATCGTCCCATGGATTCGTAACCCTGAAGCTTTTTTAGCTGCGAGGACTTCCGAAGTGGAGTATGGGTTGGGGCTGTCCAATTCGGTTGCATCAAAACCAATGTCCCGGAGGAGGCGGAACTTGTCTTCGAGAGTTTTTCCTTCTTGAACCATGGAAAGTTTGCAGGCCTTATAACGAGGACCACTCTTTGAATGGGGAGCTTGGGTTTTGTCTTTCTGTTGAATCCGATTTCGAAAGGGGAGAGTGGAAGCAAGGGGAAATACGGCAAAGCCGCTGAACTTTTGGAGAAGTTCTCTGCGAGTCAAGGGGGTTTCCATCTATTCCTCCAGGGGGTGATGTTATGATTTCTCGAGGAGAGGCTTCGCCTCGTTCGTCTTTATCATGCCGCTTTAAACTGTTTGGAGAAAGAATCATGAACCACTCTGCTCCCTCGAATATGGATTCTCATTCTGAGCAAACCCCAGGGTTTGGGCGTCGAAGTTTTCTCCGAGGGTCTCTTGGGGTGTTGGCTTCGGGGAGCCTCCTTCCTTCCTCTCTCTTGGCGGCTAAGAGCTTTTCGGACGGATCGGAAGAACTCAAAGTTGGGTTGATTGGCTGTGGTGGAAGGGGGAGTGGGGCTTCGGTTCAAGCCTTGAGGGCGGACAAAGGAACGAAGTTGGTCGCGATGGCAGATGCTTTTTCAGATCGCTTGGAACGAAGCCTCAAATACCTTCTTCAAACGAATGTCAAGGATCGCATTCAAGTCCCAAAAGAACACCGCTTCACTGGTTTTGATGGCTATAAAAAGGTTTTGGAGCTGGTGGATGTGGTCATTCTTACATCTCCTCCTCATTTTAGACCTGAGCATTTGGCGGCGGCCGTTGCTGCGGGAAAACATATTTTCTGTGAAAAGCCTGTTGCTGTGGATGCTCCAGGGGTTCGCTCTGTCTTTGAGTCCTGTCGGAAGGCAAAGGAAAAAGGACTCTCACTCGTTTCGGGGCTTTGTTGGCGCTACCACAATGGGATGCGGGCGACTTTTGACAAGATCCATGAGGGTGCTATCGGAGAGATCCGAACCATTCAGGCTACTTATAACACGAGCGGGCTTTGGCACCGGGGCTTCAAAAAAGAATGGTCCGAGATGGAGAATATGGTCCGCAATTGGATTTATTATACTTGGCTATCCGGAGATCATATTGCTGAGCAGCATATTCACAGTCTGGACAAGATCGCTTGGGCCATGAAAGACGAGTATCCGGTCAGGGTTACTGCGAGTGGAGGAAGGCAGGTCAGGACGGACCCGAAATATGGAAATGTGTATGACCACTTCAATACGGTTTATGAGTTTAAAAATGGAGTAAAAGGCTTCGCTTCCTGCCGCCAATGGAACGGGGCGGCGAATGACGTCTCAGACCATGTTTATGGAACTGAGGGTATTTGCCATATTTTTCAGCACCAGATTGTGGGCAAGCATCCATGGAAGTTTAAAGGTAAACACAACTCTATGTACCAGGCGGAACATGACGCCCTGTTTGCGAGTATTCGGAAGGGAGATCCCATCAATAATGGAGATTACATGGTAAAGAGCACCCTCATGGCCATCATGGGCCGGATGGCTGCTTATACCGGCAAGGTGATTTCGTGGGATGATGCTTGGAATTCAAAGGAGCGGTTGGGACCGGAAACTTATGAATGGGGGCCTTTCAAACCGAAACCGGTGGCTCGCCCCGGTATCACTCGATTTTTCTAAGGAAGAAGTTACGAATCCAAAGGTAGGGGCCTTTTTTGATTTCCCCTCCACCATGGAATTGGAGGCCAATACTTCCTTCCTTGGGTCTTTTTTTGAGGATGGTTTGCGGGAGGGCTTTGAGATCCAGGTCTTGGAGAATCCTTCCGTTTAAGTTGGCTTTCAATCTGTTGCCCTTTATTGAGAGCTGCAAGCTGTTCCAGGATCCGGGAGGAAGGAGAGCAGAGAGGAGCGGGGGGGCAAGGCCATAGAGGCTTCCACAATGCTGCCAAGGTTTTAACTTGGTCTTATGGCTCTTCTCCCAGTTCCAATCATCGAGAATCTGAAGTTCATATGCATATGAAAAAGCTCCTTTGGGGCCGGGGTTTCCAAATAGGAGGAGACCCGAATTCGCGGAGGGGCTTAATTTGAAATCCAGTCGTAATTCGAAGTTTTTATACCTGTGTTTGGTCCATAGTTTGTTTCCCGCTCCTTCCGCTGAAAGAGTAAGAAGCCCCCGGTTCAGCTTGTAAGGCTTGGGGCCTTTGCCTTCACGAGTCCAGTCATCAAGGTTAGTCAGCATGGGCCGCCAACCAAGTGAAATGGCTTTAGGGGTGGGCGAGAGTCTTCCTGCCTGATCCCGCTGAAAAAGATTGAGGGAATCAGGAGGAAGCTCAAGGACTTGGATGTTTTTGAAACGAACTTTATTCTGCCACCAGGTTTTTTTTGCTCCATGAACCTGGAGGCCGATCTTCCCCAGAGGGGAAAAGCCTTGACTACTTTTCTGTTGATAATCACCTATTTTTCTTCCTCTCACCCAGGTTTCAATACGAGGAGGAAACCCACGCGATCGAATGATCACTCTGTTCCATTTGTTTTTTTGGAACAGCTTCCATCCTTTTGAGTTGTGTTGTAACCAACCGTCTGAATAGATGCCGCCGATTTCGCCTCCTGGGCGATGGTCCAAGGTGACCTGCCAGCCCTTACGGCCCAGGCTTCGTGATTCCATTCCAATAAAAATGCCTGAATCGAAGGGGTAGTCGATTTGAACATCGCAAGCAAATACAAAGTTGGCATAGGCCCGTTGAGTATAGAGCAAGCCTCCTTCTCCTTTGGGGCCCACTTGTCCGACGATGCATCCCCTCTCCACTGACCAAAGAGCCTTGCCGTCATAACGTCCTCCCTGCGTGGTCCATCCCCGAAGGGATTTCCCATCAAAGAGTTTGCTCGCCCCAGAGAGGCTGGGAGGGGGGGGACCTTGGTCTGAAGTTGCTGCGTTTGGGAGAGCTTGGGAGGGAGAAAGGCGGGGGAATACGAGAGAGGAAAGGAGGCTCAGGCCTGTGACAAATCCGCGCATATGAAAGCTCAAAGGGGAAAGATAGGACGAAAAAGGAGCCTAGGAAGGCCCTGGATTTGGTCAAGGGGGAACTGCGACAAAAGGGCACCTGGATGGGTCTTGAAGGTCTTCTTTTGAGGTAGATAGTGGCCGATCCAAGAGAAGAGATCTTTCCATTCCGGGAAGAATGGAGATGTAAAAATCCGGTGGAAAAGAAGGAAGAAAAAGCAATGCAAGCTCAGCCCAAAACAGAAGGCGGGATTCTATTCGAGGAGAGGGTCGGCCAGGAAACTTCCTCCAGAAGGGATCCCCGCAAAGATGTGGATGCCTCGACCAAGCCAAGCTATGTGGTCGTTGGGGTCCTGTGCCGAGTTTTTCCTCCATTGATGGGGGAGGTTTGTGAGTGCATCGATTCTCTTCCAGGAATGGAATCCTTTTCTCTCGGTGAAAGGGGGAGAGTGGGGGTGCTGATTGAAGCGGGGAGCTTTGACCAGGCCCATCAGAGGCTCCAAGAAGAACTCCTTCAAGTGGAGGGAGTGCAAGCCGCTTGGCCTATCTCGACCCAATGGGAATAGGAGGCGAGGCCCTGAGGCCACATGAAGTTTTTTAAGGCACAAGTTGAGATCTCTTTATTGGAACAAGCTGCAAGAACTTTGGGAGCTGGAGGTTTTCTCGATCCCAAAAATGGAAGGACCCCTTCGGAGAATGAAAAATGGCAATGAATCGTCGAGACTTTCTTAGAACGTCCGCCATGGCGGCCGTCGCATCTGTCGCGGAAGGTAAAGCTCTAGCCTCCTCGACCCTGGAATCCTCGGAGGTCACTTGGCACAAATCAGTTTGCCGCTTTTGTGGGACAGGCTGTGGTGTCATGCTTGGGATTCGAGACAAAAAGTTGGTAGCCCTGAGGGGCGATCCCAAGCATCCAACAACCAAAGGCTTAGTTTGCGCTAAGTCTCTCTTCCTTCCCAAGATTGTTCACGCGCCCGACCGCCTGAAGCACCCCATGATCCGGAAGAATGGGAAATTCGTTCAGGCTTCATGGGATGAAGCCATGAAGCTGATCGGGGATCGATTTGCTGATTCGATTCGGAAACATGGACCTGATTCGGTCGCTTATTACGGTTCGGGACAAGCACTTTCTGAGGAAAGTTATTTGGCGAATCGGATCTTTAAGGGGGGGATTGGCACAAACAATGTAGAGGGGAATCCGAGGCTTTGCATGGCTTCTGCGGTGGGGGGCTATGTTTCGACCTTTGGGAAAGATGAACCTATGGGTTGTTATGACGATATCGATCATGCGAAGGTCTTTTTCCTGGTCGGTTCCAACACAGCTGAGTGTCACCCCGTGATTTTTGACCAGATTCTTGCCCGCAAAGAGGCCCATAACGATGTCTTGGTCATTGTTTGTGACCCCAGAAAGAGTCCGGTGACATCCATTGCGGATATCCATTTGGACCCGGTTCCCGGGTATGACTTAGCAGTGTTCCATGCGATGGCGCATGTGATCGTCAAAGAGAAAAAATATGACGCCGATTTTATTGCTAAGCAATGCCAGTTCAAAATCGTAGAGAACGGTCGCCCCAAAAAGGTCGACTTTGAGGGCTATGTCAAATTCTTGGACCAGTACAGCCCGGAACAAGCGGAGCTCATCTCGGGCGTCCCTGCACAAAAAATTGTGGAGGCGGCTCGACTCTTTGCCAATGGTCCGACCATGACCTTTTGGACCATGGGTTTAAATCAAAGAACTCGTGGAGTCTGGGCCAACAACTTGATGCACAATCTCCATCTGATTACTGGTCAGATCGGGAAGCCGGGGATGACACCTTTCTCTTTGACCGGCCAACCCAATGCCTGTGGCGGGGTTCGCGACACTGGTTCCCTTTGCCATATTCTTCCCTATGGGAGATCGGTAAAAAAAGCGAAGCATCGGGCTGAGATGGAGAAGATCTGGGGGGCCAAACCAGGCACGATCAAGCCTAAGCCCGGCAAAAATACGATTGAGATGTTCCGAGCCCTGGGTCGTAATGAAATCAAGGCCATGCTGATTCTGACCACCAACCCGGGGCAGTCTTTACCCAATTTGACTCCTTATAGGGATGCAATGGGGAAAGCCAGGCCGGGTAAGCCATTTATTGTGGTCCTTGATATCTTCCCCACACGGACGACAGAACTCGCGGACGTCATTCTTCCTGCTGCAATGTGGTCGGAGAAACTCGGGGTCTTTGGCATGTCCGAACGGCGCTATCAGTATCAGCCCGCCCTTGTTACTCCTCCGGGTGAAGCCCGGCCTGATTTAGAAATCCTTCTCGATTTCGCCGGGTTGCTCGAGGAAAGGGGGGTCATTCCGAAAGGCTATGTCTCTTCCAAATTGAAGACATGCGATGATGTTTGGAATGAGATGCGCCATGCGTCTAAGAATACCGCCTATGATTTTATGGGGATGACCAGGGACCGTCTGAAAAAAGAGCGGGGCATCCGTTGGCCTGCCCCGACCATCGACCATCCCGGAACCGCCCGTCGCTTTGTTAAGGGCGAAGATCCGATCTTGGATCACGGCCCCTATGCGGATGACTCTTTGAATGAAGGGGATATCAAATTCTATGCAGCCAAAGACTATCGGGCTACCGTTTGGCTGAGACCGGCCTTGGGGCCGGCTGAACCTGTGGATAAGGAATATCCCTACATCCTCTCCACCGGTCGTGTCCTGGAGCATTGGCACACGGGAACCATGACCATGCGCGCTCCTGAGCTAAAGCGGGCATATCCCGAAGCCTATATCGAGATCAATCCCGTCGATGCAAAGAAGTTAGGTCTGCGAAATCGAGATATGGTTCGGATCACCTCGCGCCGTGGAGAGGCGTTGATCAAGGCCCGCATTACAGGGATGCCCCGAGTAGGGATGGTGTTTGTTCCCTGGTGTTGGGAAGACACGAACTCTCTCATCAATCGAGTGACCATTGACGCTTATGACCCAGGTTCGAAACAGCCTGAATTCAAGATCTGCGCTGTCAAACTGGCAAAGGCCTAATCCTGGAGGACGATATCATGAAAGCGAGAATCCCCATCGCCTTCCTAGGCATCCTTGTGATTGGTTGCGCAGCTTCAGGGGGAGATGCTCTCCTTCCCGCTACGCAGAAATCCCAGTCTAAGCCTGTGGTCCAGAAAAAACGGACGAAAGCATCCAAGCTGGTAGTTCCAACAAAACAGGGCAAGGTTGTTTCTAAAAAGGATCGCAAAGGAAAGGTCCAGGTGACGAAAAGGAAACCGGGGCCTTTCGAAGGCAATGCATTCCCACCCACCTTGTCGGATCTCCCTTATCATCAGAAGGGTTGGAAAAAGAATGATTGTCTTCGCTGCCATGAAACTGGTGTGGGGAAAGCCCCCGAGGTTCATCATAAGGGGATGCCCAAACGTCTCTTGACTGCAAAGTGTCGCTCCTGTCATGTGAGAATCCCCGGTTCCAAGGCCAAGGTCATTAAAAAAGACCCAAAAGGGTTTCTTGGGAATGCTTTTCCTCCGATGATTCCCAACTCTCCTTCGCATAAGGGAGTATGGGGGAATAACCGCTGCCTCCTTTGCCATGATTCCGGGATTCGAGGGGCTCCTATCGTGAAGCACAAGGAGATGCCCAGAATCCTTCTCAAAGCCAAGTGCCGTTCTTGCCATGTGCAAGTCCGTGTCATTGATGTCAAAAAGGAGGGACACTAATCCTTCCCCGGATCCCATTTGAAGAATGAACATCAGCCGACGAAAATTTTTAGGGGGTTGCGGCCTTCTCTTGGGAGGAAGCTCAGGGTTCATAAGCTCTCTGCTTTCCGGGAGTGGTCCCGTCGCTTTGCGTCCTCCAGGAGCGAGGGAAGGAAAGGAATTCCTCGCCACATGTATTCGTTGCGGCCAATGTGTCGAAGCCTGCCCCTATGACAGCCTTAAGTTGTTTGGTCTTGGGGGCGGGCTTGCGATGGGAACCCCCCATGTTGAGGCCAGGAAAGTTCCCTGCTACCTCTGCACAAATGAGGACGAACTCAAATGCATTGGAGCTTGTCCTTCAGGAGCACTGGAGCCAGTTGAGGACCGTTCCAAGGTTCGAATGGGGACAGCTGTTATCAATCACAAAACTTGTTTTGCCTTCAATGGAGTGACCTGCCGGGTTTGTTGGCGCGTTTGCCCCTTTCAGGGAACGGCACTTGTCTATGACAAACGCATGCGGCCAACCATAGATCCAAAAGCTTGTGTGGGTTGCGGGATCTGTGAGGAAGCGTGCATTACAGAAAAGAGTTCCATCGTTGTTCGTCCCGCGAATTCGAATGAGGGAGTTGGTTAAGGATGAACGCCAAGAGCCCAAAGAGGAAACATCTGAAGATCCATACTATTTTGCGGCGGACCACGGCTTTTCTGTTCTTGGTTTTGCTTGTTCTTGGGGCTTTAGATTGGATTTCCTGGTTCCGAGGGGGGACGACCGGAACAAGAATTTTTGGGATTGTTCCTTTCACCGATCCCTTGGCTTCGTTGGAGGTCCTTCTTGCCGGAGGTGTGACAAAACCCTTGATTTGGATTGGGGCGGGATTGCTCGTCCTTCTTGCTTTGCTTCTTGGGCCTGTGTTCTGTGGGTGGATTTGTCCCCTAGGCTTTGTCCTGGATTTGAATGAAACCTTGAGTCGAAAGGTTCGGCACCGCATACACCTTAAGGGCAGAAAAGGGTTACCCCTTTTGGAACCTCCAGATGGCTTGCGTTTCCCTCTCCTTCTCTTTGTTCTGTCCTTCAGTCTCTTCGCTGGATTTCCCCTTTTTCAGACATTCTCACCCATTAATTTTCTTGGATGGGGAATCGTTTTTGGAGTTTGGGGGGGGCTTCTTGTTCTCCTTATTCTTTGCATCTTGGAGTGGGTTCTTCCCCGGTTTTGGTGCCGATCGCTTTGTCCCCTTGGTGGGTTTTACAGTCTTCTAGGGAAGGCTGCCCCTTTCCGTATATGTATTTCCAAATCCAGGGCGGGAAAGACACTTTGCGGGCTTTGCACGACCCATTGCCCTATGGGGATTCAGGTCATGGAAAACTTTACGACTAAGGGTTTTGGAAGTATCGCCGATTCACGTTGCACTCGGTGTGGGGCATGCATCGATGTTTGCCCTAAAACAGTTTTAACACTAGGGTTCTGCGGAAAAGGTAAGCCTTTGACCCAGGAATTGGGGCCTGCTTTACCTTGCCGGGAATCGTCCTTTAAGAAAAACGAATCCTGCCTTTCAGGAGGTGCACATGGCACCTGAACAGAATGAATTACCGAAGATGGATTCTCCCGAGAAGAGACCCTTGCAATATGGCTCAGGTTCCTGGCTATTAGGGCCTTTATTTCTCGGAGTTGCGGCATGGTTTTTTCTGGGTATGAAATCCCCTGATCTTCCCCCAAAAAAACTATATCCAATTAATCAGTCTGCAATAAGCACAGCTCCCCGCAGAAAAATGATTGGAGTCCAACCCCCCAAGATTCATATCAATGGTTTCGACCGGACTTGCAACGACTGTCATAATTCATTCAAGTCCGAGACCCCTAAAATCAAAGGACGACTCCAGCACAAAGAGATAATCTTGGAGCATGCTATTAACACTTCTTGTTTCTCTTGTCATGACCAAAAAGATCGAAACTATTTAATTTCTCTTAAGGGAGAAAAAATCGAATACCCAGCAGTGGTGAATCTCTGTGCCCAATGTCATGTCCGAATACATCGTGATTGGGTCAAAGGAAGTCATGGACGGAGTAACGGATATTGGGATACCCGAAAGGGGCCCATGAAACGTCTGAAGTGTACACAATGTCATGACCCTCACCAACCCAGGCATCCCGCGATGGATCCTCTGAAACCTCTCCCGGGTCCTCACACGCTCCGCATGGGGGAGCAAACAGAGCCGAGGGAGGAAGAGAGCGAGGATGTTCTTTATCTCTTGAAGAAAAATGGATCCGGGGGCTTTGGCCCCAAAGCAGGCAAGAAGGAGAAGCGATGAGCGGCGAACAAAAAATGAACCGAAGAAGCTTCCTGCGTGGAAGCCTTGGAGCGGCGGGAGGGATGGCCGCAGTGGCAGCAGCGCTGACTCCCCTCAAGGATTTAGACCTCAGTGAGATGACGGTCGACCATTTCTTACAGAAGCACTACAAGGAAATGAGTCCGAAGGAAATCGACCAAGTCATTGAACGGATCAGCAAGGAAGTGGAGGAGCGTTACGACCTTAGGCCCGAGCTTAAGGACGTGAAGCCCATGGATGGGGTGGAGTTTACCTACCTCCTGAATTTGGGTCGCTGTATTGGTTGCCGCAAATGTGTGCATGCTTGTGTGGCCGAGAACAACCAGAGTCGGAGTCCGGAAATTCAGTATATCCGTGTTCTTGAGATGCCCCGCGGAAGTGTCAATCTCGAACACAGCAATCATCACTATGGAGATAAAAAGGTTCCTTCAAAGGACCATTTCTATATGCCTGTGCAGTGCCATCAGTGTGATAACCCGCCATGTGTCAAGGTTTGTCCGGTTGAGGCTACATGGAAAGAAGACGATGGGATCGTTGTCATCGATTATGACTGGTGTATTGGATGTCGGTATTGCGAAGCCGCCTGCCCTTATTGGGCAAGGCGGTTCAATTTTGCCGAACCGGAGATTCCCAAGAAAGATCTGAATCCCAAGATGGGATATCTGTCCAATCGCCCAAGGCACAAGGGGGTGATGGAAAAGTGTCATTTTTGCCTTCATCGGACCCGTGAAGGCAAGCTCCCAGCCTGTTTGGAGGTCTGCCCGGTAGGGGCCCGCAAGTTCGGGAACATCAATGATCCCAATAGTGAGGTCGTTCAAATTTTGAAGACGAAACGAATCTTCATCCTTAAGCAGGAGGTCGGGACCAAGCCCCGGTTCTTCTATTACTTCGACGAAGATTATGGCTTCGGTGATTGAGGGGCTTGCACAATGAAAGACTATCTCCGTTTTTTGCGACGTTGTTTCCGAATCAGCTTTGTCGGAGATTGGCGTTACTACCTTTGGATGTTCCTTTTGAGCGTGGTGGCCCTTTTTGGTCTCAACGCTTATTCGCAACAGCTTGTCCATGGTTTACAGACTACGGGGATGACAGACCAGGTTTCATGGGGGCTTTATATCGCCAACTTTACCTATCTAGTGGGGATGGCAGCTGCTGCGGTCATGCTGGTGATTCCGGTTTACATCTACAAGAACAAGGATCTTCACGATTTAGTGATTTTTGGGGAACTCTTCGCTGTTGCCTCAATCCTGATGTGTCTCCTTTTCGTGACCGTTGATCTTGGACGCCCCGACCGGTTCATTCACTTATTCCTGCGGTTCAATTGGCCGATCTCCATGCTGACCTGGGACGTGTTGGTTCTCAATGGTTACCTTCTTTTGAACCTCCATATCTGCGGTTACCTGATCTATTGTGCCTACCGGAGAACTCGACCGGGGAAATGGTTCTATATACCCTTTGTCTTTGTTGCGATTTTTTGGGCCATTTCTATCCACACAGTAACGGCCTTTCTCTATAGCGGTTTGGGGAGTCGGCCTCTTTGGAATTCCGCTGTTCTTGCCCCACGTTTCTTAGCATCTGCCTTTTCTGCGGGACCGGCCTTTTTGGTTTTGGCCTTGCAGGTCATTCGTCGTTTCTCCGATTACAAAGTCCCCGACGGTGCTCTTCAGATGCTGCGGAAGATCATCACGGTAGCCTTGTCGATTAACATGTTTCTCTTAGGTTCCGAGATGTTTACTGAGTTCTATACCCAGGCCGAACACTCTGCCTCTGCCCAATACCTGTTCTTCGGACTTGCGGGAAAACATGCTCTTGTTCCCTGGATTTGGACGGCTATTGGGATGAACTCCCTTGCCCTTGTCCTTCTATTCTTTCCCATTTCCAAATCTCTGAAATGGCTCAATCTTTCCTGTGCCTTAATGATTGTCGGGATCTGGATTGAAAAAGGGATGGGTTTGATCGTTCCCGCTTTCATTCCCAGCCCCCTGGGAGAGATGGTGGAATACAAGCCAACGACGAATGAGATCTTGGTCAGCCTTGGGATATGGGCCTTTGGTCTTCTGGTTTTTACGATCCTGGTAAGGATCACGATTCCTGTACTTTCCGGGCGCTTGACAATTGATTCGGTCCATCCGGCTGAATTGCCAAACGCCTTTTCCACCAAAACCTTTAACTAAGGAGTAGGTTCGATGCTTCGATCGATCGCCGCATTGAGGCGCGCTTGCTTGCTTCTCTTAGCTGGTCCGGCCATGGTTCTTGGAACCACGACCGCATTGGAGGCCCAAGCGATTGGGTTGCCGCAGATCAGTCCTGAGAGTAAGGAGTGCATCCAGTGCCATAGGAAGCAGAACCGCGGGCTCTACCAGCAATGGGGGAGCAGTAAGCACTATCGTGCGAACGTGGGCTGCTATGAATGCCATCAGGCTGAAAAATCCGACAAGGATGCTTTCAATCATTATGACTACACGATTGCAGTGATTGTGAGTCCTAAGGATTGTTCAAGGTGCCATAGTCAGGAAGTCAAAGAGTTTCAAGATTCTCACCACGCGAGTGCGGGGAAGATTCTTGGTTCTCTCGACAATGTCCTCGCCGAAGTGGTCGAGGGAAACAAGGGGTTGATAACCCCAGCCTTTCCGATGGGTGTCTCCGCGGCAGCGGTCAATGGGTGTTGGCAGTGCCATGGTGCCCCGGTGAAGGTCTTGGCCAACGGCAAGTTGGATCCAGCGACTTACCCCAACAGTGGGATTGGCCGCTTGAATCCGGATGGTACGCAAGGTTCTTGCAATGCTTGCCATACAAGGCATTCCTTCTCTGTGGCCCAAGCGCGACATCCGAACACCTGTGGTAAGTGCCACCTTGGTCCCGATCATCCCCAAAAGGAGATCTATGAAGAGTCCAAGCATGGCATCAATTTCTTCGCAAATGAAGATAAGATGAACATGAGTTCGGCGAAATGGATCGCAGGTGAAGACTATTGGGCTGCTCCGACTTGTGCTACCTGCCATATGTCCGCCACCAAAAACCAAAAGGTGACTCATGACATTGGTATGAGGATCAGTTGGAACAATCGTCCGATTACTTCGGTTCGTCCCGAAATTGCTGATGCCAAAATGGGTTTGCCCAGTGCGAATGTGCCTTGGCAAGTTCGTCGGCAGAACATGAAGGATGTTTGCAGTGCTTGCCACAACAAGAATTGGGTAGAAAATTTCTATGTCCAATATGACGGATTGGTGAACCTGTACAACACCAAGTTCGGAGCTCCTGGAAAAGCTCTTTATGCTCTTGCAAAACCTTTGCGTCCTCACAAGGCCCCTTTCTCCCATAAGGTCGACTGGGTTTGGTTTGAAATTTGGCACCATGAGGGGCGCAGGGCACGCCATGGCGCTTCGATGATGGGACCCGATTACACGCACTGGCACGGGACCTATGAGGTTGCCCAGCATTTCTATGCCAACTACATTCCCATTTTGAAGAAGCTGGCGAAAGATGCCATCGCTTCAGGGGATCCGAAAAAGATTGCCGGCGGGAAGAAACTGCTTGCCAAGATTGATGAGGTTCTCAACTCAAAAGACCATCAGTGGTTCCTGGACAAGATGAGTCCGGAAGAGGCTGCAAGGAGGAAGAAAGCTCGGGAAGAGTTCAAAAAACGTTACAAGAACTGAGGCATCCCTTTTCTCCTTGCTTCATGAACTCGCTTTGTTCATGAGCTTGTTTTCCTTTCATGCAAAGGCCTAGGCCTTTGCATGAAAGATCTCAGGAAATGGGTTTTATCCCATGGCTTTTCCAAGCTGTCGTCAATCCCTTTGGATTGCTTCAGCTTGGAAAAAGCCAAAGCATTCCTAGATTCTGGTCTTTGGGCAAAATACTCTTCAGAGAACGCGAGAGGATGACTAAGGTAGTTTTCAGGAATGAGCGAGTCTGACAATCGATATCAACCCACCGAAGAGGATGGGAAGCTTGCCCTCAGGGAGCATGCGATTCTTCGAGCGATGGAAGCGAGGCATAGGTATGGGGATATTGGGGCGGAGGAGATTCTGGCTCTCCTCAAGGACCCTTCCCTTGTACGTTTTCCAACGATCCTTCGGTTTGACTCTGAACCCCTCGAGCCCGGTGAGTTTGCGTTTTCTGCTCCCCTGGGAGAGACTCCGAGTGAAGGTTTTTGCCTTTTTGTGCACCCCTATTTCCAAGACAAACCCGAAGCTCTTCCTTTTTTGGTCTCTTATCAGCTTGTGAGAATCAACTATGGAGATGTCGCGACCCATGAGGATGCCGAAGCTTTTGGGGCCGCCCTTCTGGGATTGGAAACGGAAGATTACTACCAAAAAGTCTGCGCTCTTGCTGATGCGATTCCCAAGCTATAGTCATGATCAAGGAACAAAAACTTTCTTCCGGTAGGGGGAGGGCATGAAGGCCTTGGGCTAAGTCCAGATAAAAAGGGATTCATTCATGGAAAAAAAGAAAGAGTTTCAATCCTCTCAGCTTGCTTATCTCCTATTCTCCCTTCTCTTTGCTTGTGGGGGGAAGGTCCGGGAAGCTGATCAGCCCAAGCAAACGAAGCAAGCGGTTGGAATGACGACGGGGGATAAGACGGGGAACGTCCTGCATGTACCTGAGAGCGTTCATAAGGTGAAGTGTGGATGCGCGATTAAGGGCATTGGAAAGTGTGGCGAATTTATCGAAATCGATGGCCGATATATTCCGATCCTTGGAGATTTAAACTTAGGTCCCATGCCCTTTTGTCACAAAACTGGTTTAAAGGCAAAAGTAAAAGGGAATGTCAAAGACGGGAAATTCGTTTTTGAAACGTTTCACCTGATAGGGCGGTAGTGTGCATTCTTATCCGCCCAGTGAATAAACATGGATGACGCCTTAAGATCTCGATGTTTGGCTGAACCCTGGATGTGAGTTTTTCTCACTTAAGAGTAGAAATTTTGGGGAACGCTCATATTCTTATCGCCCAAATTTCACGAACTGTGTTTTGACCTTTGTCCATTCTTGGAGATCATCGCAATGCATTCTCTCGTTAAAAGCCTTCTCCAGGGCTTGCTCTTTGCTCTTTTTCTATCCTTCTCTCTTGTGGCACAGGACCAAAAAACTCCTCCTAGCCCCCAGACCATCTCTATCCAAAATGCCAAAGTTTTGGAACTTAAACTTCGGCCTATGTTTAAGGATGATCTCAAGGTTGAAGCCGAGGCATGGCTCAATGAGTTAAAAAAGACTGTAGAGAAGGAAAGTCAGACACAAATTGATCTTCAAAATCCAAAAGCTTCGAATAAAGACGCCCTAAGAAAAACCCTTGCGGAATTGGGGGTCGAGAAGGCAAACAAGGTTGCTCTTCTGAAGGTAGCACTGAAAGCGTATAAAGCAAAAGGGGGGGACACCGGAGACTACCAAAAGTATTTGGACGAAGTTTCAGGTCTGAGTTTAGATACAAGTAATGCCTCGGGGTTTATCACCACTGCCAAAGATTGGCTTTTGAGCGAAACGGGTGGTATTGCCTTGGGAATCAATATTATCCTTTTCCTTATCGTCCTGTTTGTCTTTTCCATTGCTGGACGGATTGCAGCGGGTGTGACTGCAAGGGCCTTAAAAAAGTTTGGAAGAACCTCCGATTTACTCCGAGACTTTTTTACGAATACCGTCCGAAAATTGATCTTCTTTGTTGGGCTTGTTGTTGCCCTCTCTATGTTGGGGATCGACATTGGACCCCTCTTGGCAGCCATTGGAGCCGTCGGCTTCATCGTAGGCTTCGCTTTACAGGGTACTTTGAGCAACTTTGCCTCGGGTATCATGATTCTCCTCTATCGCCCTTACGATCTCGGCGATGTTGTTGAGGTTGCTGGATCGGTGGGGGGAGTCAGCGCAATGAGCTTGGTTTCGACAACCATAAAGACCCCTGACAACCAAGTTCTTGTGATCCCGAACAACTCCATTTGGGGGGGAACGATAAAGAACATCACAGGAAGTGATACTCGTCGCGTGGATATGGTCTTCGGAATTGGGTACGACGATAACCCTGACAAGGCCGCCAAGGTCTTGGAGGAGATTGTTAAGGCGCATTCCTTGGTTTTGAAGGACCCCGCTCCGGTCGTCAAGATGCACGAACTTGCTGATTCTTCTGTCAACTTTGTTGTGCGTCCTTGGTGCAAAACAAGTGACTACTGGGCTGTTTACTGGGATATTACCCGAGAAGTCAAAAAGCGCTTCGATGCCGAAGGGATTTCAATCCCCTATCCCCAGATGGATGTTCATCTGGACAAGCCTTCTTGAGGTCCTTCCCTCCCGACAAAGGAGGGTCTCGGGTTCTTTTTTGCGCGAGGCAAAAAGAAAGCGGGTTCCATCCGAATAGAATAGGGGGGCTGGGGGCGGTTTTCTTCTCAGCCCAAACCTTGTATCCATGAGGGGGAATGGCTTGAATGTTCCACGAACCCGCTTTATTCATCGCCTCGCTCTCTTTACAAGGTGTTATTTACCTCAGGATCATGCTTGAATGGATTCTCCTGGCCTTTGTCTAAGCGGGAAGGACCGCAAAGAAAAAGAATAAGGGTCCCTCATTGACAAGCTTTTCCGGAGCAAATCCCTCCTTGTAGACCGTTTATGCAACACTCCTCAAGGGTTTTGCATGCACTTGAAGTGATCTCTTGAATCAAGCGGTCCAATTCTTTTTCTTTTGCGCGTTCAGTCTGAAGGAGCCAAAAGCTTGACCTATCCGGGGGAACCATTGATGGTCCGGATGCTTAAGGTCCGGCAATGGTCAATCTGGTTTTCAAACATCCATAACACAAGGAAAAGCGAGTCCCAACAATGAGTGATTTTCGGTCCCAGCTCCAAGAGAAACTCGGCCTCAGTTCGGTCGATTACCATCCGAATTTGTCCAAAGAGGCTCTTTTCAAGGAAGCCTTAATCCACGACAGGGGGCGGATCCGGGAGGGTGGACCTGATGATGACCATAAGGCTTATCAAACGAAATTGGGCTTGGAAGGCCCTCTCGTCTTTTACACCGATCCCACTTGCACCGGCAGGCCTGTAAAAGACACCTTTGCTGCTGCTTGGCCTGAGTTTGAGGATAAAATTTGGTGGAAGCCCGATTTCCAAAAATACGATCCCCAGGCTTACCTGGCTCTCCGGCGGCGGGTTGTTGACTACCTAAACGCCAACAATACGAGGCTCTATGTCAAAGATGTTTACTGTGGAGTCGATCCGGAATTTGCCATCCCTGTTCGTTTTGTCGGAGAATACGCATCCCACGCGCTCTTCACACATAATATGTTCCCTAAGGGAGTCGAAGGGGTTTCCGATGAAGATGGGAAGCGTTGGACCTTATTGAATGTTCCCTCTTTCCACTGCGACCCCAAAAGAGATGGAAGTAAATCTGAAAGGGTCGTCATTTTGGACTTCAAGGACAGGGTTGTCCTCGTTTGTGGACGCGCGGATTATTGTGGCGTAAACAAAAAATCCTTATTTACGGTGTTTAATTATCTACTCCCTGAACAGAATGAACTTTCGATGCACTGCTCTGCCAATGTTGGGCGAGCCAATGATTGCGCTATTCTCTTTGGTCTTTCGGGAACAGGAAAGACGACTCTTTCGGCAGATCCCAATAGAAGGTTGATCGGGGATGATGAACATGCCTGGACCAAGGGTGGCGTGTTTAACCTGGAAGATGGCTGTTATGCAAAGCTCATAGACCTTAATAAGGAGGCTGAGCCGGTCATTGCCTCTGCTCTTTCCATGCCCGGGACTTTGATAGAAAACGTCCCAGCGCTTCCTGGCAAACCCCTTGATGAAACCGATCCTCAGGAGTTGGATCTCACGGACAGGTCCATTACCGAAAACACCCGCTTTTCCTATCCGCTTGATGCTAACCCCAATGTTATGCCCGGGGCTCGCGGTCCTCATCCCCAAACGATTGTCCTATTGACGGCGGATGCTTTTGGTGTGCTACCTCCTGTATCGGTTTTGACTCAGAAAGAGGTGATGTATCATTTTGTCTCAGGCTTTACCTCTAAGTTGGCCGGGACGGAGGTTGGTATCACCGAGCCGGTAGCAGCTTTCAGTGCTTGTTTTGGAGCACCCTTTATGGCTCATTTTCCCTCGGTATATGCAAAACTACTCGCCGAAAAGATGCAAGCCCATAAGACACGATGCATTCTTCTCAATACCGGTTGGTCAGGAGGCCCCTATGGAACCGGCCATCGGATTTCCATCAAGCATACGCGCGCCCTTCTGAACGCAGCCCTAAGAGGTGATTTGGATGAGGGCAAAGTCGAATTTGAAAAACACCCCGTCTTTGGGCTCCTTATGCCGAAGACCTGTCCCGATGTTCCTGCGGAAATTTTGAATCCAAGAAATACTTGGAAGGATAAAGAGGCTTATGATCGCCAGGCGCTGAGGCTGAAAGAGATGTTCCATGCGAACTTTGCAAAGAACGACTTTGCTTCTTTTGGAATCGAAGATGTCATGAACAAGTAGGAAGGAGAATACGAAAGAGACTGCCTTCTCCCCTCCCGCTCTGGACACAAATTTGTCCGCCGTGGCTCCGAATGATATCAAGGGTAGAAGCAAGTCCCAGGCCATGGCCGGTGAACTTGGTTGTGAAGAAGGGGTCAAAGATCTTGTCTAGAGTGTCGGAGCTCATGCCCTCTCCTTCATCCTCAACTTCAATCACAAGGGAGTCTTTGAGGGAGAGGTCTTCACCCCAGCAAATGCATTTGGTCCAATTCCTTTGAGGTTTTTCTTTTTCTTTTGAAGATCTTTGTCGGATCCGGATCCAAAGGTTCCCGGGTGCTGAGGACATCGCATCCACGCTGTTGAGAAGAAGATTCATGATGGCTTGTCGCATCCTTAAAGGATCTCCCAGGATATTGGGGACAGGTGCCTTTCTTTGGAAATGTAATTTGATTTGGGAGGGGACCAAAGGCTTGACAAGGGAGATAGTATTTTCGATGACTTCCAACATGTTGAGCGGGCGTTTTCTCCCCTTCCGTTTTCCAGCGAAATTAAGAAGATTTTTCACCAACTCTGCGGCGGCTTCGGTATTCCTAAGGATTCCTTCAGCCCATTCTCTCTGTTGGGTTCCTTCGGGAAGGACTGAGAGCAGAAGCTCGGTATGTCCCAGAACTCCGGCCAGGAGGTTATTAAAATCGTGGGCAATGCCTCCTGCAAGAAGGCCAAGGCTTTCGAGCTTCTCGGCTTCGAGGATTTTTCGTTCGAGGCGCAGGCGTTCGCGTTCAGCCTGCTTTTTTTCCGTGATGTCTTGAATGGTGCCAAAACGGCTGATCTCTTTTCCATTCGCATCTTTGATACTTTTCCATCGATCCTGAATGAAGCGAATCTCGCCATCAGGCCGCCGAATTCGAAGTTCGAGGTTGATGAATTCTTCCCCCTCTCTGGATGCTCTGGAGGCATCTTCCAACCTTGGGATGTCTTCGGGGTAGACCGTTGCACGAAGAAGGTCACGAGTGATTTTTTGTCGGGGAATTCCTGCAATCCGGAACATTTCATCTGACCACTCGTACTCTTCTGTTTCGATATTGTGGGACCAACTTCCGATTTTGGCGATTCTTTGCGCCTCGCGGAGAGCAGCTTCGCTCGCCCGGAGTTTGGTGTCGAATTCGGTTTCTCGACTGAGATCCTGGAGGATCCCAAAAGCTCTAAGAGGGGTCCCATTGGAAGCCCTTTCGATCCGGATCCGAGAGCGTACCTTTAGGATGTTCCCATCCTTTTGGATGATTCGGAATACGTGATCGTAGGCTGCGTCTTCCTCAAGAAGCTCTTTGTTCCATTGTAGAAAAAGGGACTTATCTTCCGGATGAATGCGAGAGACTACGAAAGGGAAGTCGGGTTGGATTTCTCCCGGTTCGAATCCGAAGAGACGGAACTGCTCATCAGACCAAAAACCCTTTCCTGTGATCAGATCTCGGCCGAAGCAGGCCATTCCGGCGAGTTGAAGTGTTTCGGCATAGAAATTTTTGGGAAAGTCTTCTTTGGTTGGATCGATTTCTGACAATTTCGTTTCGCAATTGGTTTAACTCTTGTGATTCATAAGTAGGGACCCGTTTTTTTCCGGATCTGCCCACATCTGGAGGTTTTTTTTCAAGATCCATGAGGTTTTCGAGTTCTCGCAGCTCAGAAAAAGTCTAAAGGATTCGAAATGTTTGGTCTTGAACCCAAAGCACTCTATAAGTTGAAGGAGATCAAGAGAAAAGGGGGTTACAACGAGAAGAATTGGAGTTCACCCAGTTCTCCGGGGAGTTTCGGGGAGGAGGGGAGAGCTTGTTGTTCCAGAGATTTGGCTGAAGCTTCAGCTTCGGAAAGAAATTGTTCATAGAGTTTTGCTCGTCTTTCTTGTGGGAGTGGATCATGCTGGAGAGGGCCAGTGGAAAGGGCAGCATCTAAGGAAAAATCCTCCACTAAATCCTGCCCTAAATGATGTGTCCATGTCCCGGAATCCAGTTCCAACTCATAGGCGGAAACAAAGAGCCAGCCCTTGTGGCCGAGAAAATCTACTGCCTTGATCACATAGTCCGCCTCAAGATCATCCATGATGAAGTGGAAACCGACGCGACACCATCCAGGTTTGATTCCCTCATGACCCATGAGGACTTGTTGCCGGTAGCGTTCTGCAAGGTCCTGGTTGATGTTCAAGAGTCGATGTCCATAAGGACCCGCACAAGAACAACCCGCCCTGGATTGGATTCCAAAGAGATCATTGAGGAGTACTGTGACCAAGCGGGGATGGAGGTAGCCACCTCTTGGGTCTCTGATATTGAAGGAGACGATCGCGACTCTTTTTTCGGGGTCAGGGTTTCCAAGAATCTCGATGTTGGGATTGGATTTCCATGTTTTAAAGGCTCGTTGGAGCAAATCTTGTTCTCTTGCCTCCAATCGCTCGGTCCCAATTCGCTCCTTTACTTCATAAGCCAGAGCCGCTTTCATCGTTTGTAGGACCCCAGGGGTACCGGCCTTTTCCCGTTGTTCGATATCTTTGACAAAGTCGTGGCCATGAGGCCCTACATAGTCCACGGTGCCCCCGCCACCCACTGTTGGATCCAGGCTGCAATCGTAGAGACTCTTCTTGAAAACAAGGATCCCCGCCGACCCCGGTCCTCCCAAGAGCTTGTGGGGTGAGAGAAAAATGGCGTCTAAGCTACGATCCTCTTCGGGGTTCCGGTTCTTTGCAGGATCGGGGCACATGTCGATTTTGACGTAGGGACTACTGGCCGCGTAGTCGAAGCAGGCAATGGCCCCATAGCGATGGAGAAGGGCGGCGATGTCGTGCACGGGGGAAATCATTCCTGTTACATTGGACGCTGCCGAAAAGGATCCGATCAATCGGCGACCTTCGTTTTCAGGGCGTTGGAGGAGAGCCTCGAGGTGGGCCAGGTCAATCCCGCCGTCTTCGGAGAGTCCGACTTCGTGAACCTCGGCCACTCCCTGTCGCCAGGTGACTTCATTGGAATGGTGCTCATAAGGACCCACAAAAACTACAGGCGCAGCCTGTCTGGGGAACAGAGGGTCCAAGCCCAGAATGGTACTCAAAAGTCTCCGGGTGGCGGGGGGGAGCTGAACTCCCAGCATCTGTTGACACTTGTCGATAGCGGCTGTGGATCCGGCTCCCACAGCAATCAGCCTCCCATCGGGGCCCGCGTTGACCGCATCCTTGATCATCTGCTCGGCCTGGTGGAGGAGAAGGGTCATGCTGCGCCCGGAGACATCATCCTCTGTGTGCGTATTGGCATAGCTTCGTTGGATATCCATAAGATATCGCTCGATGAACCGAAGGCATCTCCCCGAAGCCGTGTAGTCGCAATACACGAGCATCCGTTTCCCGAATGGGGTTTCAAAGAAGGCGTCGATGCCGATGCATTCCTGCCGCAGAAAAGAAAAGTCGAAAGCTTGCTCCATTTTGGAAAGGATTCTAACCAGTTCTTTTGCGTTTGGAATCTTCCCTTTTCAGGGGGGATTGTGGCGGGGGAGTCCGGAGATGAGTGGTTGGGGGAACCGGGGCAAAAAAAAGAGCCCCCTGTGATTCGTTTGAGGAGAGGAGCCTGTGGAAGCCCCAAAAGAGAAGAGTCACCCCCAACATTTCCATTTCTTCTTCGATTGCGGTTTCGACAACAATCCCCCAATCCTGTGAGGATTGAAAAAGGTTGGAGATCGTCTCCATTCCCAGGGCCCCCAAAAAAAAGACCGCGAAACCTAATAGGACAAGTCTCCCTCCTTGCTTGAGGGGGAAAAAACGTCTGAGGAAAAAGAATAGGACCCCCAGGCCGAGAACGACGGGAATGCCCAGGGCCAACATCCAAATCCCGGTAAGGTGGAACCAGGAATCTTGATAGGAAGCACCTAAGAACCGTTGGTCAGCGATTTGTCCCAACGATTCATGAATCTGGGCGACTTCATCGAGGGAGAAAGCAAAAAAAATGAAAGGAAAGCCTATGAGGAAAAAGGCTCCTTTGGCCTTTCTCTGCATTTGGTTTTGGAAGTACCGCCATGCCAGGATTCCGACGAGGGTCCATTGAACCGAGGAGAACCAAGTGCCAATGCTGGCTTCTTCGCCCAGGTTAAGGATGCGACTGAGGAAGTCTCCAAGATGTTGGTGCCAGTAGATGACAACCATCCCGAAAAGGAGGAAGAGGTCACCCAGGAGGAGAAGAAGGACGCTTTTGGGGATGGAGGAGGATCGGAACATCAGGATCCTTGAGGAAGAGAGCTTTGTGGTCTGGAAGAAGAATCGCCTATGCCGAGAGCTGAACTGCTTTGATTCTAGCAAAGAAGTGCTTTTTCGGTCTGCCTTGTTGTCCTCAGGGCTTAGGGACGAGCCCGGATGCGTCGATAAGCTCCATGGGATCGGAGATTGATCGTATGGAAGAAAAAATCTTGGTAACCGCAATTGTGTCCACATGGAACGCCGAGCGTTTCATGAGGGGCTGCATGGAAGATCTTTTGCGGCAAAGCTTGGGGGAGCGCCTTGAAATCCTCGTGATTGACAGTGCATCTCCAGGGAAGGAGGGGGAGATCGTTCGTGGGTTTCAAGAGGCCCGCCAAGAAGGGCAACCCGTGTTGCGATACTATCGGACGGAGTTTCGAGAAAACTCACACGAAGCCTTTAATCGGGCCATCCTCCTGGCGAGAGGCAAATATCTAACAACAGCCAACACGGATGATAGGCATCGTGTGGACGCATTGGCCCGCATGGCAGAGGTGCTGGAGGCTCACCCTGAATATGGGATCGTCTATGCGGATACTTTGATAACGCATGGGGAAAACGAGACCTTCGAGGAGAATACCGCCCTCAAGCGCCATGACTGGCCCGATTTCACCTGGAACGTGGGTTTGTCCTGTTGCCTGTTTGGGGCTCAGCCTCTTTGGCGAAGGAAAGTGCATCAGGAGGTGGGTTTGTTTGATCCCGAGCTTGTGATTGCCGGGGATCATGACATGTTTCTTCGCATTGCTTGGAACAGTGGAGCCGTGCATTTGCGGGAGAGTCTTGGTTTGTTCCTTGAGAGACCTGACAGCAATAGTGGGAGAGAGAGAAGAGAGCCTACCCTGAGGGAGGTTCATAAGGTCTTGGCCAAATACCGGCGCGAGAGGTCTGTGGAAGATATCTATACCGGGTTGGAGCACTCCAAGGATCCCTTTGATCGTGCCGCTTGCTTTTTTGAAAGTGGGAATCTTTGTGCTTTGGGGCCGTACACGGATATGGGTTTGGCCTTGGAGTTTTATCAGAAAGCCCTGGAGGGGTTTCCTGTGGATCATCCCAGGGCAAAGGAGCTGACATCGGCCTTCGCGAACAACTCAGCCTGTCTTTTGTTTTGCATTGGCAAGGACCGGGAAGCTTGGGCGGCCCTTCGCCTGGCCAAGGAGCTTCCCCAAGTGTCCATCAACCGGGAGCGGGTTCTTGCTGCACGTGAGCAGGGTACCAAGCTTTATCCTCCACAGTTGGCCTTTGCATCCCTGGAGAGTCCGCTGGTCAGTTCTTCGCGGGAGGCTCATGCCCTGGTCTGGGATGGCGACACCTGGGTTTCCCCTCAAATCGCTCCAAAGCAGATTCCTTGGGATGTGTATCAAGGGCCCAATGGGATTCCCATAAGTGAAGGCGAGCGCCGAGCCGCCCGCTTGGGCCTGCCTCGATCCCTGGCTTCGGAGATCTCCGCTCCTCTTCCTTTGCCCGGAGGCCGAAACATAATGATTTGTATGTATGGGTGGGAGGAGAGTGGGGGGGGGACCATCCTCCCCAGGGATGTGGCCCTAGCTTTTGCCGAGAGAGGACACAAGGTTACGGTGTTTTATGCAGGGGCGACCGAAAGGCCGGATTTACCTCCATATGGAACCGAGGTCCGGTACGAACAGGGGGTTGAGCTGATAGGTGTCTTCAACCGTCCTAGTCTTTTCCTGGATGGTCAAAACCCTGCCAGAGAAATAGACGATCCCAAGATCCTGTCCCTTTTTGAGGAAGTTCTCGATGCGAAGGATCCAGATGTGGTGCATTGCTTTAATCTCCACAACCTGGGAATGAGTCTTGCCGCCACGGCCAAGGAGAGGGGAAAGACGGTTGTCTACAGTTCCAACAACTATTGGCCCATCTGTCCCAGGATTTACCTCTTTCATGAAAACTTGCAGCTCTGCAATGGACCCGAGCCTTCGGGGACCAATTGCGCCAGTTGCTGCCATTGCCCTGAAGAGAAAGAGGGCTTTGCTCTGCGACGGACCGCGGGTCAAATGTTCCTCAATGAAGCACTTGATTTTCACCTTGCTGTTTCGGAGAGAGCCCGCGAGATTTACGTACAAAATGGAGCGGATCCAAGCAAGGTTTTCGTCCTCCACCAACAGCCCAAAAGTTTGGATGCCATCTGGAAGCAAGTGGGACGAACTCGGATGGAAACGCCTCGCCGAGAAGGCCCGCTCCGGGTCGGCTTTATTGGTTCTCTCCTCCCTCACAAAGGTCCCCAGGTTCTCCTCGAAGCCCTAAAAGGTTTTTCTCCCACTGAGCTTGAGGCTCATTTTTTCGGGCATTTTGAGGGTCCCTTCGCGACCTACCTCCAGGCGAGGGCCCCTGCCGAATCCTGCCAATTTCATGGGGCCTATCGCCCTGAAGAACTTCCCCGGATCCTGGAACAAGTAGACCTGGTTGTTGTCCCCTCCCTTTGGGAGGACTGTGCTCCCTTTGTTGTAGCGGAGGCCCTAGCGGCTCGCGTTCCCGTTCTCGGGAGCCATATTGGAGGCATCCCCGACTTCATCGAAGATGGCATCACAGGCCTGCTCTTTCCACCTGGAGAGATTCCGACCCTTCATAAAATGCTGCAGCGGTTCCTTCAAGAGCCTGGACTCCTCCCTTCCATGCAAGAAGCCATCCAAGGGCCGAGAGGTTTCGACTCTTACCTGGACCATCTTTGTGAAGTCTATGAACTCTTACTTGAGCCAAGTTTGCTTGAGTCTTGATCTTGTTCCATCCACGGAAGCTTGGAATGGATCCGATTGGGGGCAGATCATGGCTTGACCTCAAGCTGCGGCGAAACTGCGAAGCGGCTATCCCTGCAGCTTGCGCTTGAAGACCACCACAAATTCTTTACCGGAATCTTTGTTTTGCATGAGGTAGGCTCGGAGAAGATACCCTTTAAAGCCACTGTAGGACTGCGGGGCTTTCCCTGGAACTGCGAAGTCAATCTTTTCCTTCCCTTCTTTAAAATCGACCAAGGTCGCCGGCCATTCATTTCCAATCTGACCAAGGAATTGAAAACCCTCTTTGCTCAGCTCTTTTGTCAGGGCCGAGAGGTTGGGATAGACGCCATCTTCATTCGTGCAGGAGTTCTGAACACCAAGCAGAAGGAGAGTGGCAAGAGTTATGGATGGTTTGAATCTTTTTTGCATAAGAAAGTTTCGGTTTTTTTTGCATGTTTTCCGAACCGATTGGGGCAGGAAAAAAACCTTATGATCATGAGGGAGGCAAGAGAGGGGAAAAGCCGAGGGGAAGGGTGGATTGGAAGGACGGTGCTTGGCTGTGACTCCTGTCCCTGAAAATACAGAGAAGGTGGTACGCCCGACAGGGCTCGAACCTGTGACCTTCGGTTTAGGAAACCGATGCTCTATCCTGCTGAGCTACGGGCGCTTGGCGTCTTTTCTTGGGGTCCCTGCTTGGAGTCGTTTCTTGGAATCCATGCGTGAATCCGACAGGGGCGGGAAGATAGCGAATGAGTCAGAGGGATTCCAGTCTTAGGGGGACTTTGGCCGAAAAGGAAGAGGCCGACAGGGATTCTGTGGGCTGTGGAATACATAGGGGAGGGCGCGGGAGACCTCATGTTCGTACGGTTATGGATGACTGAAAAGCCCTTGACTGTGGGACCTAGGGAAAGCTTGAAGTCTGTCAAAGAGATGATGGACCTCAACGAAATCCGACGTATACCCGTTGTTCAGGATGGGAAACTCTTGGGTTTGGTGACCGAGGGGGACCTTCGTGTGCTGCCGCCTACTCGTCTCCAGGAGTCTGTCTCCAGAATCATGGTGACTTCAGTTCTCACAGTGTCTCCCTACGAACCCCTCGAAGATGCTGTGCACAAGATGAGATCTCACAAGGTAGGGTCCCTCCCGGTAGTCCATGAAGAAAAGCTCGTGGGGATTATCACCGATTCCGATATTTTCCATGCCATCGAGACTTTTATGGAAGCCGGCGCTGATTCTGCTCGGCTTACTTTTGATCTGGATGGATCCCAAAATGCCCTGACCCTCCTTGGAGCTCTCGTCGAGGAGTTCAGCCTGGAAGTCGACAACTTTGTTCTCCATCGGAGAATGGCCAATCCGGGGCGCAAGATGGCGGCGTTGAGGGTCCGCGGAAGCCGCGTTGAAGAATTTGTCGAGCGGCTTTGGAGCGATGGATACCGGGTTTTGCAGGTAGAAATCCCCGAGCACGAGCTTTGACCTACCTGAAGGTCTTGGCCTGATTTGACGAGAAGGGGAAGATCCCTCCTGGATTGAAGGGTATCCTTTGGAGATGAATTCTATCTCCCCCAGGTGCCTGATTTTGCTTGGAGCCATCTCTGTTTTCCTCCTGGGATCCTGCGGAAAGACCGGTGAAAGCGGCACAGGCGCTCGTGCAGGAGGCCCCGAGCTGCGGCGTGGCCAAGGGGCTCTCCAAGTCGAAAGCCAGGAAGCTCTCCTATCCTCCTTCTTGGCTTCAGATCCGCGGAGGGGAGGAGAGCCGTGGACTCGCGGCCCCGCCTCCATCCTTGGGGGCGAGATGGGGGCAATGGGAGAATCGGCTCTCCGAAGTCTTTACCTGGAGAGTGGCCAGGGCAGTTCTCTCCTCTGGTCCTCCTGGTTAGAGAGAAAGGCTCGTGCCAAGAACGCCCCCAAAGATCAGAATGGGAAAGCGGGCAATCTGGACGAAGTGCTCGGTGGTCTTCGTTTGCAATACGCTTTTCGGACAAATGCTCTTCCTCCTAAGGGGCTCGGCCAAGGCTACCTCCTTCCAGATCGCCTCCTCCCGAAACTTCGGGCGAGGGTGACAGGGCGGGAGGACTATGAGCATCTGCGCCTGCAGAATCTGCCTCAGGAAAGCCATGCGCTTCATCCTGGTCAGCTTGGATTTGGCCTCCTGGGCTTAAGTCGGGGGGCGGCCCTGCTTTTGGGAAAGGGACGCGGAGACCTTTACGGGAGGACAGCCAAGGAGGGCATGTTGGGTTTGCTCCTCCTGGAAAAGGCTCTTGCCATCGAACGGCTTTTGCTGGAGCAATGTGCTTTTGACGGGAAAGCCCTGTCCCGGATCGCCGATCCGGAGCGTTTTGATCCCTTGCTCAGCCCCCGGGTGTTTCCTGCTGTGCTGCGTTGGGCGGAAGAAGACCCAGGTTCCGGTCTTCCTTCGAGACCTTCGGGATTTGTGCCGGTCGATCGTGGGGCTCAACTGGCTGACCTTGCTGCCATCCTTCGGGGAGCGGCTGCCCTCGCATGGTTGGCGGACTCCAAGCAGCAAAACCCCCTTTTGAGGCGCTTGTTCGAAGGAGATCCTTTTGGGGAACCTCCCATCGGCGGCAGTGCTTCTGCTTCTTCCAGTTCTCCGCAGAGTGGGGAAGGGGGTGGGGGCCTTCCCAGCGGAGTGATCTCCTGGGAGAAACATACCAAGGGTCTTCTCCAAGGCTATTGCCTCTCTTGCCATTCGCCTCCAGGGCCTAATGGTGGATTTTCGGTCACGACCTATAAAAACCTCCTCAAGGGAGGGAACCATCAAAAGACCCATCCTATTGTGGTCAAGAAGGACCACGGGAAGAGCCTTCTCTGGCAAGTCCTGACTCCGACTCCCCCCAAAGGCTTTGATCGGATGCCTCAGTTTGGTCCCTATCTTAAGCCAAGTGAGATCCAGCTCATCGCAGACTGGATTGACGGAGGGGCTCTGGAGAAGGATCCGGGCGCCCGCGAGATCCGGCCTCGTCCAGGGCTTGACAGCTTGCAGGTGAGCCTGCGGATGATGGCTGCCTTTTTCCGGGATGCGAATTCGGGTGCCTTGGTGGACCGGGCAGATGTGGAGAGTAAGGGGGACACCGTTTTTGCGGACTCATTGGGAGCAGCCATGCAGGCTTTGGCCGAAGTCCTCGAGGTGCGGCCCGAGGAGAGTTTGGCCCGGACGTTGCTTATACGTGCTGCTGCCTTTGCGGGGCGGTATCTGCTTCGAAAAGATGGGGCCGTTTTGGAAAGCTATCATCTTCAGACAGGGAAAGGGGCCGCGCTTGAAGCGGACTTAGGCCCTGCGAGTCAGCTTCTGACGGGATTGCTCGAGGCATCACGCGTGTTGCGGCGGGAGGACCTTCGGGATTTAGGACTCCGTGCATCTGCGCGCCTTCGGGGTCGTGCCTTTGCCCAAGGTCAAATGGTGCGGAGTTTTGCGACGGGGGAGGCTTTCCGCCTCACGCCCCTCTTGGCATCACGGGTTTTGGATCTTCTTGCCGTAGAGGCGCGCGTGGGCACAGATCCCAAGGCTCCTCTTCGTTATCAATCTTTTTTCAAGCAGCTCAAGAGCCTTGGGTTGATTTTGGCGGAGTGGCCAGAGGCGGGGGAGACCTTTGGGGATGGCAACTCCGATAGCGACAGGGATGGAGTTCCGGAGGTGGGGACCGGCGGGGTTCCTCCGCTCTTCGCTTTTTCTGTGGAAAACAGCGATTTCCGCAATGGCTTGGGTCTCCCCCAACGTCGGATCCACTATGCTCGAAATGTCTTGCCCCTTCTATTGGACAAATGCGGGATTTGCCACGCGGGAGGGAACAAGCGAGGTGACTTTGCTCTCGATACCTATGGAGACCTCTTCAGAGGTGGGTCTTTCCGGGGGCAGGTACCCATTCTTGTTCCTGGAAATGCCGGAGCGAGTTTCTTCTACCAAAAAGTGGACCTACGCCAACCTGTGCTTGGAGTGCAGATGCCATTAGGCTTCCCCCCCCTCGGGACCAGCGGGCGTGCTTTGCTTCGCGCTTGGATTGAGGGGGGGGCCAGAAGAGATTGAAAAATGCTGGATTAAGAATGGTGGGATTGAAAAGTCTGGGGCAAGGGGGGATAGCAGCAAGGTTAAGGGCCATAGGGATCGCGCTGGGTCTTTTGCTGCTGGCGGTGTGGATCCACGATCCGCGAGGCTTGCATTTCAAAGCCGATGATTATCCGACCATCGCATATGCCCGGAATTTGGGAAATGTCCTCCATGATTTTTTCGGGCCGCAATACGATCTCAACTTTTTTGTTTTCCACCGACCCCTGATTACCCTCTCACTTTGGCAGGACTTCTTTCTCTTTGGAGTGAAACCCTTGGGGTTCTTCAGCATGAACCTCCTTGCTTTTGTTCTCTCCCTTGTGTTGCTTCAACGGATCATGGCCCTGTTTCTTGGTGGATGGCGGGGCGATGTGGTGGGGCTGGTCCTTGCCCTCCTCTGGCTTTTTCACCCCGTTCCGATTGCTTCGCTCGAATGGGTGGTGGGGCGGGTGGACACCCACGTAGTTCCATGGATTTTGGGGGCGGTGTTTTTTCATCTTCGGGCACGCCGGGGGGGAGCGCGATGGCCGGTCTGGGTGTGCACCATTTTGGGTCTTCTTACAAAGGAGTCAGCATTCGGGATCCCTTTCCTGCTCTTAGGTGTGGATCTTTTGGACTCTTCCATCCGGCTTCCCAAAGTTCGGGAACAAGGCTCGCATGTTTGGAACCGCTTCCCTTCCTTAGGCCTCCTGGTCCTCATTCCCTTGGATCTCCTGTTTCGGTGGGTCTTCTTGGGGCAGCTTCTTGGCGGTTATGGCTTCTTGAAGGCTGCTCGATTGGATGTTCCTGCCATTTTTTCGGGCCTTGCCAACACCCTTTCGCTGTCTCTTGTTCCTAGAGACACTCAGAATCCTCTCCTTCAATGGGGCCTTCCTGTCCTGTTGCTTTTGGGACTCTTTTGGTTTTGCTTCCGGGAAAGAGGCTCGTTTTTCTCCCGCATGGGGGGCATTGCTTTGGTGGGGATCGGCTTGTTCGGACCCTTGGCCTTGCTCTTACCTTCCATGCGCGATCCCGCTAATCAGCGTTACGCTTATCTGGCCTGTTTGGGCCCTTGGCTTGCCCTTTTGACTTTTGTGCCCATGGGTGGAGAGGGAAAAGGGTTTATGTTTTCTCCGATTCTTCTTCTAGGTTTGCTTGGCCTTGTTCCAGCCCAGAAACGTGAGCAGAAACGGATGGCTGTGCATGATCGTTTTGTCATCCAAACGGTCAGCCTACTCCGTAAGGCCGCAGAGCTGGAGCGCGGAAAGAGCCAGGATCTTCCCTTGGTGCTCTCGGGAAGGGCCGAGGCAGCTTGTCATCCTCAGCGTTTTCTTTGGGGACTAGGTTCGGTGCTAAGGTCCCCCTTTGTCCGAGAGGAAGGGCTGCAGCGCCAGGTGATTAGTTTACGAACTTTGCATCCCAGTGCTCTCCCTGTTCCTGAGAAGCTGGCGGGAGCCGGTTTAGGAGTCTTGGTACGCGTTCGCGAGAATGGAACAGCTGTTCAGCTAATCCCCAAGAAGCCCGAGCCTGTTCGAGAAGCCCAAGCCTTGGGGTTCAGAGGGCGTTTGGGGGTGGACCTCCAAGATCGCGCTCGGGTCCTGGGTGATCGTGGGCCTGGCTTTGCTTTGGGACCCAAGTTTGAGAGAAAGGTTGCCCTATGTACCAGCCTTGGATCCTTTCTGCTCCGACTTCCTCCCCGCCCTCGGACGCGTTTGACCCTTTGGGAATTGCTCACGACCCCAATTCGATCAGAAGGAGCACCCCTCCCGGGCCTTTGGATCCTCTGGAATGCATTTGACCTTTGTCCCGATGAACCTCTACAGATGTTTTGGCGAGAAGGTGGACACTTGGTTCATGCGAGGCTATGGGTGGAGCGGGCCTTTACAAAGAGGATGGCGAAAGCTGCAGGAGGGGCAAAGAAATGAAGGGCTTTCGGCTTCTTCTTTGGCTGGCTTGTTCGGTTTGCCTCCCTCTGAGGGCCGTGCTCTCCTTGCCTGCTCAGGAATCTTTGGCTGCTCTTGATTTCTTAACCCTGAAAAAGAAAGAATGGAGTCCCGAGCGGTTGAAGCTACTGAGACGTAGGGGGCGGATCGTGGGCCTTGTGCTTCGGCAACCCTCTCCCTCTCTCCAGGGCCTCGAGTTGCCCTTCGCCTTTCCCTTCCCTTCTTCCTGTTCTCGGATTGAAGTTTGGGAACCTCCCGGTGGAAGAGGACTTCTTCTGTTCAGTGCCGGGGTGCGGGAGGATCTTTGGGTCCACGTGATTCGAAAGAAGGGATCTTCTTTTCGTGGATACAGTCGGAGGATTGTAGGGGGCCGTCTCCCTCCTCTTCGCTTTGCCCCCATGATGGACCGAGCCGGAGAGACACTGAGCTTTGTCTTTGAAGACCTGAGTGGGATCCATTGTCAGGTTTTTGGTTTTTCCGATCGTGCGATGCGGGTTCTTTTCAGTCGAAAACTCGAGAGCTTGCCAAAACAGGTCCATCTCCAAACTGCTTTGCAAGATCCTTGGGTCCAAGTGCGGGCCGATGGTGCCAGGTGGCGAGGTCCGGGTGAAAAGACTTATCGGGAAAGTTCCTTCAAGAAAGACCGCTTTCTGCATCCCCTGGCTCAATTCCCCATACCTTCGCATGAAGTTTTGGATCTTGGGGGAATCGCGGAGGATGGGCGAGGCAGCATTCGTTTCTGGTTGGAGAATCCCGGTTCTCTCCCCCTGCCGCTTCAGTGGTCCTTTCCCAAGCAAAGGGGATGGACGCTCTCCGTGAAACCTCAGGCGGGAACCTTGAGGCCGGGAGAGAAGCGTTTTTTTATCCTTGAGGTGGAGGACAGTGGGGTGGGTGGTAAGCCCCGGCTGGAGCTTGGGATGGTTGCTCGCAGTCCGAGCGGAGGGGGTGATCCGCTTGTGGAGATTCCGGTAAGAGCTTTTAGAACATCGATTCCCGATCGGACCCCTCCCGAACTGAATCCTAAACGGATCCGACTTTTCTTCGCTTCGGGGATGCGGATCGGGATCCATGGACTCGAGGCTTCGGTACAGGACAGCCATCCTCCCATTCGGGTGGGAGGGGCGGGCGGGAAGGAAGTTGTGGCGGAGCGAGATGGCTCTTTCCGTATGTTTGTGCCCAGGATCCCCGATGGTCGGATTCTCCTCTGGACCCAGGATTCCCTAGGAAACCGTAGTCGTCCGATTTTAGTGGGTCGCCTTTTAGATCAAAAACCCCCTCGGTGGGACCCTTCCAAAGTCCGCCTTTCCCTTCCCGCAGCGGGGACTGTGCAAGTCTTTGGATCCCCCGGAGCTCTTCAAGACGAAACACCTCCGTTGGAACTCGAAGTGAAAGTTGATGGAAGGGTTCTCCCCAAATCCTTCCAGGTTCGTCGCGATGGCTCCTTTCGCATTCGCATGAAAGCCAAGCCCGGCCAGCGCATTTCCCTTCTCGCACGGGACAGTTCGGTTCCTTCCCGACGATCCCCCCCCCTTCCGGTCGGGATTGTCCTTCCCTATTGGGAGCGGAGTGGCCCCAAACAGATCTTGCTCCATGGTCCTCCCTTCGCTCCCTTTGAACTCCTGTTCCGGGTTGGAAAGGCGAGAGTCCTCAAGAAAAAAAAGGGCCTTTTGAATGCCAGTGGAATGGCCAGTTTCGAACGCTCCCAAGAGAATTGGGAGCTAGGGCGTATCCGAGTGCAGGACCCTGCCTCGGAACGCTGGTATGTCCTTAAGCTGAGATAGAGGACGATGCCCTGCTTTAGGCTCTCTCAACCGACCAGGAGGAAACACAAAGCCCCCCAGAGAGGGCCTGCTCCGGGAAAGAGGTTTTCCTAAGTGGCTCCCGGGGTTTGGTTGAGTGGTGTGAAATGAGAAGTCACAACACGCCAGTCTTTCCCGGGAAAGAGGACCAAGGCCATACTGAGGTGCCCACCCGATTCCACTTCATGGCCTGTGGGGTCAACCTGGAGAAGATTCCATTCAAGGACTACTGAACAGAATTTATCCTCAAAAACCTGAATCCTCGGGTTCTTAAAGGAAAGCTTGACGTTGTCCAGGTAGCGGAATTCCTGATCCAAGGCTTCCTCAAAGGCTCCCCAACCTTGGTCCAAGCGACCAGAGTGATCGATGTGAAGGAATTTGGGATTCGTCCAGAAATAGGATCTAAAGGTCTTGAGATCCTGGCTGTTGAAGGCTTGGCGAATTTCCCGGAGTCGGTCTTCTATGGCTTTAATTGTTCCTGAGCTCATGGTCCTCACTGATGCTCATTGCCTGGGAGGTGGAATCACTCCCACGTCCCTTGAATAAGGTTTCGGATGAAGCAAATTGACGAAAGTTGGCTGGATCACTGAAAGGCACCCGGCCCAACGCTACGATTCGAAGCATTGTTAGGGCGGACTATTGGTTTTTTAAACCCTTGTAGAAGGGTTCCTTTTCCTTTTCATAGCGGATCTTACCGAGGACGATGGCGGTCTCAACGAAGGATTTGTAAGAGAGAGGGTCTCCATCCAGGATGAGGATATCGGCATCTTTCCCGACTTCAAGGGATCCAATCCGGTCCTCGACCCCCAAAATCCTGGCCGCTTGGAGGGTAATGGTAGAAAGGGCCTTCTCATTGTCCATTCCACCTCGGACAGCGATGCATGCGTCCATAAAGGGAGTATTGAGGTCACGCCCGAGAAGGCCTCCTCGCCCCATCCCATTTCCCCCGAATCGCCCCGGTGGAGGGACCACGGTAAGGGTGACGCCCGCCTTAGTCAGAATCTGGGGACCCTCAATGTTCGAACCGTTTTTCTCAATGCGGGTAGGATCGGGATCTCTATGGACTCGAGGCTGCAAAATGCAAGAGGAATGGGTGCCCGCGATTTCATCGGGAATGATCCAAGCTTCCACGGGCCCGGACAGGATGATTCCTTTCCCAAAGAGTTTGGCAAGGCGTAGGGCCTCTCGAATTTGAGGGACGGTTTCAGCCCCCGAAATAAAAAGCTTGGACTTTCCTTCAAGAATGGGGAGGAGGGCAGCCACAGACTTGTCCAGTTTGGGGGCCCTTACCTTTTTATCTCCGGCAGCCTTTTTGGTTTCGTAGGCAGCCTTTTCCTTTTGGTATTTTTGAGCCTTCGCTTTGAGATCACGAAGTTTCTTCCAGGCCGATGGACTGTTAGGGACGGACATCGCTTTGAGGGTGTTTGCTTTGACCAGGATCTCCTCCATGGCTTTGGGGATCAGCCTGAGGACTGCAGAGTTTCCTGAGGGAAGAGACCCTCCTCGGGTGGGGAAAAAGAGATAGCTGGTAATCCCCACAGCGAGCGCTCTCCGGATGGTCTGGTCATAGGGGTTGTAGTAGTCCAAAAAGTCCTTGGAGGGCCGCCCTCGGAGTCCGAAGGCG
>JALSSW010000050.1 GCA_026984035.1 Planctomycetota bacterium | reverse complement strand
GCTTTTGGGGATGTAGCAAATGGCTCCGTCATAGGCGAAGGCCTGGTTACTTCCGTCCGAAACCCAATGTCCTCCCTCTGCGGGGCTGTAGTAGAGGCTCCCGTCCTTTGCTTGAGCAATGTCAGAAGCGCCAGGCTTAAAGCCCTTTGGCTGTTTGCCGGCTGCCTTCATGATGAGGGCTTGGGTGATGAAGAAATCGGCGGAGCCATTCGCACCGATCCGCACGAAATCGCCCGGTTTGACTTGGACGGTCTTGGTGCCTCCGGAGACGAATACAATCAACTTGGGGTTGGTGCTGGCACCGCTGTCTCGAATGGTCCAATAAACCAACCTTGGATCGGTTTTGGATTTGTCGGAGTTTTTGACAAAACACCCAGCGTGGTTCCAACGAGTGAAGTAGGACTTGGCTTGGTAATACTCTGCGAGAAGACCGTCCTTGTCGCTGTCGCCCATCATGGCGGACATGGCCGCAACAGGGAGATAGCTGAAGGCGGTGGCGCCGGTCTTAGAGGGGGTCACCGCTCCAATATCGAACTCACGGATCACCGACAGATATTTTCCTGCGGTGCTGTCCAGGGTTGTGGTATCAAAACGGCCGGTGTAAAGAATCGTGTTCTGGGCCGAAAGACCGGCACCCAGGCTGAGGATTGCCGCGGCAATCAAGGTTGAGCGATGCATATTTATCTCCAAATTGGGAAGGGATGGTCCTGCGATTTCTTTCCCAAATAAGGGAAAAGACCGCGTTCAGCCTGGGGAGCCTAGCAGAAAATTGCTCCGGAGTCACCGGACCCGGATCAGGAGTTCTTTGGGCATGTTTTGGGTGAGGTCTGCTGCGTCCCGAAGAAAACGCCTTCCATCTTGGTAGTAACCGGCTGTGGGTTTGAGCTGGGGATTTTGTTTGAGAAAAAATGCATTTATGCGCTCTATCATGAGTTCCCGGACATACTTGGCGATGCAGGAGGCAGCCGCCGTTGGGAAGGAGCATTGGTCGCCTTTCTCTATGAAAAGGAGATCGAAACCCTTGCCGAGGGAATAGCGGGATCTCCCGCCTGCTTCGCTGAGGACTTGAACCCTGGCCTTGGGGAAACTTCTTTTTAATAGCTGTGCATAGTGGGATCGCCCCCCGTGCCGGTCTAGGACGATCAAGGATTGATGGGCTTCACTCTGGCTTGCAGCTTTGAGGGCGGCGGTCAGAACGGTTTCGGTGGCGTAATAGAGGGTGAGGCTTTTGTTGTTGGTTTTATGGATGAGTTGGTTGAAGAGCCCCACCGGGAGGATCCGAAAGCTTGTGTGCATGAGGGATGCGCCATTGTTTTCAAGGTCCTTGGCCAAGCAAAACTCATAGTAGACAATCTCTCTGTCATCGGCCCAGCGGGGGAGGGGAACCTCATCCAGGTCTTGGTACCAGGGATAGCGCCCAAGCTCGAGGGTCTCAAAGCCGAGACTCTTTTGGAGGAGAGCTCCGACGGAGCAGGGGATCTCCCCGAAGGCCCGGCCCAAAAAGGTGAGGGCCGTGCGCTCCAGCTCCGCTTTGCCCCTGGGGCCGGAATGCACCTTCTTGCTGTCGTTGACCCGGATCCTTCGGTCGGAGCCTCTTCGGAAAGCTCCCCTTTTGTTGGGTTTCTTACAGGTTGATTTGCGCAAAAGGTTCCATGGATCCTGGCCAGCGGGACCCTTGAGGACGACTGAACCGACGACCAAGGGACCCAGAAGGGGCCCCAGGCCGGCTTCGTCAATGCCGCCGAGGTTGTGGAGCATATTGTGCATTCTGTTCCAGTTGGGAGAGAGGGGCTGCCGAAAAGGGGAAGAAGCAGGACCCACTCTAAGGAGGCGCCTTTGGATATTCTATTGCTGGAAAAGGATCCCCTCGTTCGGGACCAGTGCCTGATTGGCTATCAAAGCTTTCCGGACATTTCCGTGGAGCTGAGTCAGGGCTTCCAGGGGCTGAACCTGGCGCGGCAGCGCAACTATGACTTCATCGTCATCGGATGCAATCCCAAGGACCAGGAGGGCATGGAGTTACTCGAGGCTCTGAGGGAATTCGATAAGCAAACGCCGGTGATCCTGGTGACGACCCCCAAACTGGGGAAGAAGTTGCAACCTCAAAGGTCCCGCCTTGGGCTTCTTTCGATCCTCCATGTTCCCATTGACCCCAAAGATTTTTTTCGGGTTCTCTCTCGAATGCGCCGAAAGTTGGCTTCGGCCTGAGTCTTCGAAGGAGGGGCGGCCCTTGATTGGGAGGGGGTGGGTGGCTAGAACCCCCCGGGTGTCCGAAACCACAAAAAAACAGTATCGCGGTCGCAGGGGAGGCGGCGAAGCCAAGGTGCGCGTCTACCTCGAGGGGAGATACCGCAAGCTTTCGCGGGGCCTTCCTCAAACCATCTTCTATTGCCCCAAGTGCAAGGGGCGGCGGCGGGGCTGCTCGTTCTGCGATGGCTATGGAAAGCTGACCAAGGACTCGGTGCAGGAGCTGATCGCCCGCAAGGTGCTCCCACGCTACAGGGCGAAGATGGGCAAGTTCCACGGGGCTGGACGGGAGGATGTGGACGTGCGCATGTTGGGCGGGGGGCGGCCCTTTGTGTTTGAGGTGGTGCAGCCGCGGAATTTTGATGTGGATCTGGGGGAATTGGTTGATGCCATCAATCTTTATGGCCGGGGTCGGATGGAGATCACGGGGCTGAGGCCGGTGCGGCGCAAAAGAGTCGCGGAACTTAAGGAGACGCGCTCGGACAAGATCTATCGAGCACTGGTCCTGCTGGACAGGGTTCTCCCCGAGGAGCGCATTCAGGCTTTGCTGGGGAAGGATGTTGTGGTGACTCAGAGGACACCCAAAAGGGTGGCGCATCGGCGGGCGGACCTGGATCGAACCCGGAAGGTTGAGGTGCTGTCTGTGCGTGCATTCCGGGGGCCGGGGGATCGGCCGAGCCTGGATCTTTTGGTGCGCTGCGAGCATGGGACCTATGTCAAGGAATGGATTTCTGGGGAGGAAGGACGTAGCCGCCCCGGATTGGGAGAGCTGCTTGAGGCCGAGACGGAGTGTTTGGTCTTGGATGTCTGGGAGATTTGCGGGCCTTTTCCCTCTGCGGAGGCCAAGGGGCCGGAGCCTTTCTTCGAGAAAAAGATGCGTTGGGAAGATCTGCTGGAGGGTGAAGATCCCTGGGATCTCGAGCGTCTGGCGGAGGCCTCACCCCGGGGGGCGACGCAAAGGGTGGAGGATGAAGGCCAGCCCCAAGAGGAGCAAGGCTCCGATTAGAGGAACGTAGGCGTCGTTTTTCAGGGGGACGACGATCCGGCCCAGGTTTCGGGTGAAGGGGAGGCGGATGGGGCGTTCGGGTCGGCCGAGGCTTTGCCCTTTTGGGTCTAGACCTTCGACGAGGACAAAGGGTCGGGGATCGAGGGAAAGGTCCAGGGGGGGATAGAGGGCCTGGAGGGCGTTGAGGCGAGGCAGCTCGAGGAGAGGGGAGAGGAGGGCAAGCTCGAGGGGGGCGCGGGCGCGGGGCGCGGGGACTTCGACGCTGGCTCGCCCGCCGGCGGTCAGGAAGATGAGGCGCAGGCGGGCGATCTTGGGACCCTTCCATTGGATCTGTGCTTGGGCCCTCCCCTCATGGATGGCTGCCAAGGCCTTAGCATCCAGGCTCTTAGGGCCGGTGTAGGCGGCTTCCAGCCCGGGGCGGCTCAAAGGAATGGGTGTCCCCTTTTGGCCGAAGAGGTCGCGGTCGGGGAGGAGGCTGCGGTTGCCGGGATAAAAGGGAGGGTGTCCCAGACGGTCGAAGCCGACGGCGAAGAGGGGGCGGCCGTGGGCGTTGAGGGGAGCCGGCAAGAGGAGGGGGTCGGGTCCGGAATCGGTGGCTAGGGCTTCGAGGACTTGAGCACGGATGGAGCGGACCTTTGCGTTGACCTCGGTCAGTTCCTGTTTCCTTAAGAGGGCGGTGGGAGCCTGGGCTCCAAGTAAAAGAAACGAGGAGAGGGCTGTCCCCAAAGCGCTGACTCCTGCCAGGGGTGCGAAGCTCAGGTAGGCGTAGCGATCGGTGGCGGGGCCGCGGTCTTGACCGGAAGCGCCTGCTGCGGGGAGGGAGAGGAGGAAGGATGCGAGGAGGAGAAGGACGAGTTTGCGGGAAAGGCTGCGATCGCTGTTTTTTGGAAGCCGGAACCAGGTCCACAAAAAGAGGATGAGGGCAAGGGCGGCGAGAATCCCGGTCCAGGTTTCGAAAACCGGGGGGAGGAGAAAGCCTGGGAGGTGAAGAAGGAAGCCTCCCGAGAGATGGCCTTCGGCATAGCCTCCGATGGCTTCACCCAGAAATACCAGCCGCCAAGCGAGGGCGGCGACGAGGAGGAACCCGAAGGGGAGCATGCGCTGGAGGCTCGAGCGAAGACTCTTCCGGTTTGCGAGGGCCAGGAGGAAGACCAGGCCGGGGAGGACAAAGCTGCTCTCCTTGGTCCAGAAAGCGAGAAGGCAGGAAAGAAGAGTCAGGGGGCGGGTTCTCTGTCCTCGTTCGATGGATCTCTGCTCGAGAAGGATCGTGAGGAGAATCAAAAAGGCGGAATGGGTGTCCACCCGGCCGACCATCCAGGAGACGGCTTCGCTGTGAAGGGGGTGGAAGGCCCAAAAGGCGACGGCGGCGAAGGCGCTCAGGGGGGGGAGAGCGCGACGGGCTAGGGCCAATAAAAGGAGGGCGTTGACCCCGTGGGCCAGAGCGTTCATCAAAAGGGGGAAGAAGGGCTGGTTTCCACCCAGCAGGGAATCGAAGAAGATCGAAAGGGTGATGAGGGGGCGGTGGAACAGGGCGACCCTCGAGATCCCATACTGGGGTCCGACAAAGTCGGAAAGAACCTGGTGCCAATCCTGGACGTAGGCAATGGCGACGTAATCGTCACTTCGAAACTCTCCGCCACCAGGCCAATACCAGGCGAGGATGGCTGCGAGGAGGGCAAGGGAGGCGAGGGCGTAAAAGAGGCTGTCCCGTGGAGGCGACTTGGGGGCGGGGATCGCTTTGGGATCAGAGGCTGACACCCAGGATGGTTCCTTCGAAGACGATGCGGTTGCCGATCAGGGCTTGGGTGGGGAACTGTGAGACGCGGGTCCCCAAACGGCCCAACTTGGCGAGGAAGATCACACGTTCGGGCGGTTTCACCTGGCCCCGGAAGCGGACCTTGTCCAAACCGCCAAAGCCGATCAATTTGTTCCTGTGTTCGACGGGGATCAGTTCCTTCCAGAGCAGGGTGGCTACCTGGGCGGCGGCTTCGGTCAGGAGGACTCCGGGAACGAGGGGGTGTCCCGGGAAATGTCCCTTGGCCCACCAGTCCTCGGGGTTGAAGTCGGTGTAGGCGGCGATCAGGCCCTTCTCAAGGTCGAGATGGAAGACGCGCCCCACAAGCTGGAACTCGTAACGCTGCGGGAGATAGAGTCCAACGGTTTCCGGCGAGAGGGCTTCGTTTTCGATGTCCAACGAAGCGAGATCGAGGAAGGGTTCCTTTGCCATGAAGGGATTAGACACGATTCGTCTGTGAGACCCAAGAAGGAGCCGAAAAAAGCCGATAAACCCTTTGGGAGGATGGCGCCATGGCCTTCAAAGGGGATCTCAAGAACATCGGCTTGTTCGATGTCTTTCAGAATCTGTTGCACAACCGTCTTTGTGGCACGCTCCATGTCGAGGCCAGGGAAGGGGAGCGTTGGGTGGCCTTCGAAGAGGGTCATATTCGAATGCTGTCCCTTGGAAGGGGCAAGGGTCTGCCCATGCGGGGTTTTTTGGTCCAGCGCAATTACGTGGACCGCAAGGCCCTCGAAAAGCTCCTCGCCAAGAGGGGGAAAAGCCGCCGTCTGCTTCACGATCTTCTTGCCCGAGCGGGACTGCTCAGCGTTGAGGATTTTCAAGCCTGTGTGGAAGAGCGCATTGGGGAGGAACTCTTCGAGCTTCTCTCGTGGAAAAACGCGCAGTTTGAATTTCTCGAAGGTCCTCCTCCCAATGGAATCTTCGACATGAGCCAAAAGTCTCTCCCCATTGCCCTGGATCCTTCGGGGCTGTTGATGGAAGGGGCGCGCCGCCAGGACGAATGGGAGCGGATTCGAACGGTGATTACCGGGGATCACGATCTTTTTGTGGCCCTGGGTGAAGAGGCTCCGATGGATTCGGATGGGGCCATGGTGTGGAACGCTTTGGATGGGCGCAGCGATCTTGCCCAGCTCTACGAAGAGATTCCCCTTGGCCATTTTGAACTTGCGGAAACCATTGCTCGCTTGGTGCAGGAGGGCTATGCGAGGCCGGTGGTCCCCAGTGAACTCCCCGATCTCGCAAGGCAAGCCTTGGATGAAGGGGATGCCCAAAGGGCCCGGAGTCTTTTGGAAAAATCTCTCGAACTGCAACGCAACAACAAGGAGCTGCGGGAGATTCTGGCTGAAGTTTTGGAAACTCTTGGGGATGCGAAGGAAGCCGCGGCCAACTGGGCATGGTTGGCTTCCCAGGCAAGCCAAGAGGAGGATGACCAACGGGCCCTTGAACTCTTCCTCCGGGCAGCGGATTTGGATCCCGTGGATATTGGAATCTGGGAGCGAATCTTTGATCTCCAGGAGTCCTTGGGGGACAGCCATGATTTTGAGGTGGCTGCGCTGGATTTGGCGCGGCAGTTTGAGCTCTTGGGACTGGGCGAGCGTTCGATGGAGACCTTGGAACGGGCTTTGGACCGACCGGATCTTTCGCTCCAAGAAAGTCTGTTGCTTCGGCTTGCGGATCTTTCGCGTTCCTGTGGGCGTGGGGAAGAGGGTCTTGGACGTTGTCTTTTGGCAGCGGAGTCGATGGACCGGGAAGGCTGTAAAGATGCCGCTTTACATCTCTTAGAAGGCTTGGCCCAACTTTTCCCTGGGCGGAAGGAAGTTGAGGGAGCGCTCGAGGATCTTAGGAGCCACAAACGGGAAAAGCGGATGGCCCTGCGCAGGCGTTTGCTGCGGGTAAGCCTGATGGCGATAGGGGGGGCTGTCCTCAGCTTGGTTTTGACCAGTGAGTTGGTCTTCCGGGCGAGGCTTGGGCGAAGCTTGGAAATGTTGGGTCCCAACCTTGGGAAGGGTCGGGCCTTGGAGGCTCTTGGGGATTTGGATGCGCTCCGCGCCAGGGCGGGATTTTCCCTGTCCGGCTGGAAGTTGGAGCGGCTGAGAAAGGGTGTCCTCAAAGCGGGAGTGGCCGAGGCGGAGGCCTTGGAGGGCGTGGGATTGCATAAGGCCGCCGTGGCTAAGGCCAAGGTCCTTCTCGGCGCTCTCCCGGTAAAAGATCCCCTTCGTGTTCGGCTGGCTCGGATTGTCAGTCCCAGGTAGGAGTCACCCTTGCGATTGGAGCTTCCCAACGGGCTGAAGAGGGGGAAGTGGCGAAGCCGAAGTTTTGGTACTCTCATCTTTCTTGGAACCGGGAGGACTCGTTGTCCTTCCGGTTTCTTTTTTCTCCCCTCGAGCTTCTCTTCTTTGCGGTATTCTTGGCCTCCATGCAAGTGAGGCTTTGGCTCCGACAAAGACAAAAAGCTCTCCTGATCGAAGCAGCTTTAATGCGTGGGGTGCTGCTGGGGGGAGGCTGGATGGGGCTCTTCCTTCTTCGGGGGCTTCCTCGAGGGACGACCCGGATCGAAGCTTTGGGGCTTTTTCTTGGTCTTTGGCTGGGCAGTCTGGGCCTTCTCCTCCTCCTTTTTCCTCCTCGCCTCGATCTTCTTGAGGAGGACCAAGAGCTTGATTTGGGAATGGGGCTCATGACGCTCCTTGGGGCAGAGGGCAGAGAGCCCTCGCTGATGACTCCCCTTCTGGAATCATGGATTGCTGCCCGCATTCCATCCGCCCGCGGCACGGGAATGCGCAAGGAGCGCAAGCAAGTCCGAAGGTGGATTTCCATTCTTCTCATACTCCTGAGTCTTCTTTTTTGGCTGCTCATTCTCCCCGGGGGGAGGGGAGGGACGGTCCCCGATGCTCGGGAGGGGAGGGGACACAAAAGGCTGGATTCAGGCGTGCATCCAAGTCCGAAGGTTTTGCCTCCGAGCCATAGGAGGTCAGCCCGGAGACCTAAAACAAGGGACAAGAAAAAACGGGGTGGAAGTGGCGGCACTCCGCCGAGACCTAAGCAAAAAAAGATTGGAGTGGTGGATCGGGTGGTGCTGCCTGCGTTCCGGGAGGGCCGGGGGACGAGTGGGCGTAAGGCTCCTCGCTTTGCCCGTGCGCCCAAGGAGGTGCGGGGGGGGGAGAAGCCAATGGAGCGGGTGCAACAAAAGAAGGAACGCGAAGAAAAACAACAAAGGACTGCGTGGAGGGAACGCTTGAAGCGCTCTCTGGAACGGGGGAAGCTTAGGCCTTTCGAGGCGGACTGGCTTCGGTCCTGGGGAAGGATTCTTGAAAGAAAGCGAGGGACCAAGCCGGATGCCAAGAAGTGAAGGGGCCGACCTGAGCGCGGGGAAGGATCGCTTCGACCAGCTTTTGCCCGCTTTTTTGGACCTTCCCTTTGCTCTGCCCAGGGCACGGGAGCTTGGGAGGGTGGGGCGGAGGATTCGAGTGGAGTTTGGATCCTTTCGCGAATACCAAGCTTACAGTCCGGGAGATGATTTGCGGGCCCTGGATTGGAAGGTTTTGGCCCGCACCGGGGAGCGGGTGCTCCGGCGCTTTGACGACTGGGAACATCGCTCGCTTGTGCTGGGCCTGGACCTGAGCGCTTCGCTGGCCTCGCGCTGGGAGGGGCTGTCCTGTTTGTTGCGCCTCTATGTCTTTTTGGGTCTGCACGCCTTCGATTCTGTGGAGCTGCTGGTGGCGCAGGGAGGGAAGTTGCGGCACAGGCTTTATGAAGGGGTCGGATCTTGGGGACGGTTTCGGGCTGAATTCACGGGGATGCATCCCGAAGGAAAGAGTGGGCTTCCCTTGTTGGCGCGGGGCCTTGGCCGGATTTCGAAGCGCAGGCCGGGGATCCTCCTCTCGGACTGGATGCCTGAAGAGGAAGCCCTGCTCGCTTTTTCAATGCTGGCAGGGTCAGCCTTTGTCCTCCTTTTTCCCCGGATTCCGCTCGAAGATTTCTCCATCCCCATCTCCTCCCTGGCTCTTGAAACAAAAGATGGCGCCCGACTCCAGGACCCTGAGACCGGAGTCCAACTCGATGTCGAAAACCTCGTTCACGCCCTTCCTGCCTTCCGCAAAATTCAACAAGAATGGGAAGCCTCCCGTCGCCACCAAGCCCGCAGCCAAGGCCTCCCCTTCCTCAGCGCCACCCTCCCCGACCCGGAAGGGGACACCCATTCTTGGCTTCCCTTCCTCCATCTGAGCGAGCGTATCTGATGGGACAGCTTGCCTTTACGCAGCCATGGCTCCTGCTCTTCCTTCTGTTGCTTCCCCTTTTGTTTTGGAAGCCCCGGCGCAGTTTTCGGCCTCTGGAGACGGATCGACTCGCTCTCTGGCAGAAGGCCTTAGAGAGAATGGGCGGGGGACGGGGCCGGTCCCATTTTTTTCCCCGTCTCCTGAACAGCCTCATTTTTGTGACCCTCGTTGTCGCGGCCGCAGGTCCCAAGCGCCCCGAGCGCCCAGGGGTCAAAAAACTTTGGCAGGTTCTGGATGCTTCTCCCTCTATGGCCGTGCGCACGGGTCCCGGGGAGAGCCGTTGGTCCAGCGCCCGCGCAAGGTCCCAAGCCCTTCGCCGGAGGGGCGGACAACCCACGGTCCCCAGCCGCTCCTTCCGCCTCCAAGGATCCTTGATCCTGCCGATGGGGGACACCCATTCTTCGGAGCCGGGCCTTCTGCCTGCCAGGCCCCTGGCCTTGCTCCCCTTTGCGGCCCAAGCCGGTGCAGAGACAGCAGTTGTGTTCTGGGGGGATGGGGCGGGGCCGAGTCCTTGGCCTAAGGAGGAGGGATCGCGGCTCTTTTTTGGAGGGGCAGCTGTGGGGCGGGTGGAAAACCAAGGTTTTCGCTCGGCACGTGTTGAGGACCCTTGGCCGGACAAAGATGTTCTGCTGTTCTTCTCCCTCGTCAAGGAGGATTCCAGCCCAACACTCCGGATGCGCCGGGGGGTAGGCCCTTGGGAAGTCCTGCCCTTGTCCCTCCCAAAAAAAAGTGGGATCTACCCTCTTCGCATTCCTCGTGGGAGCGGAGGGCCCCTGGAAATCGCCCTTTCGGGTGAAGATCCCTTCCAACGGGACCAACATCTCGTCCTCATGCTTCGTCCACCCCCGGATCTCCGGGTGACGGCAGTTCCTCCCGACAAGGCTCAGCTCCTCGCTCGCTTTCTCCGTGAACGCTGCGGGCTTTCCTCCGCCCCTCCCTCCCCCTCTACGGTTCAAGTCCAGATCCGCAGCGGGGGCAACCTTCTGGCAGCTCCCCCCAGCGGGCAGGTCGACCCGGCCAGCCGGGTGCAAAAAAAGGGTGTCCTTCTTTGTCTGGGGACTCAAGTGGCGGAAGGGCAGAGACTTGTGGCGGTGAGGGGGGCGATCGAATGGAATCGCAATGACCCCCTGCTCAAGGGGCTGGATCTTTCGGGTTTTGTCCCCAAGCAGGTTTTGCGGGGGGATCTGCCCGCCGGTTTTCGGGTGCTGGCCCGTTTGGGTAAGGATCCTCTGCTGGTTGTGCACGAGCGGCGGAGGCTCTTGGCCTTTCTGGGAACCCTCCCTCACGAGGGGCTTTTTCGCCAACCCTTTTTTCCCATTCTCTGCCTTCGGTTCTTAGGGCAGGTCCTGGGCCAGGGGAAAACCAGGACCCGCATGCGCCCCCTGCCTCCCAAGGTCGAATATGCCCAACCGGGGCTCCTCGATGCTCATGCAGTCCCCGCCCCTCGGCGGATAGACCGCATCTCCTTTTTCGTCCCCGCAAGGCCTTATGCCCCTTTCCTTGCTATGCTTGCTTTGGGGCTGATCGCCCTTGCCTTTTTCCGCGTCCTCTTCAGCCTTCGGACAAAGACCTAAATGCCCACAAAGGACCTCCACGGCCGACCTCTCAAAAGCCTTCGCATCTCGGTGACGGATCGTTGCAATCTCCGCTGCCGCTATTGCATGCCCGAAGCCCATTACACATGGCTGCCCCGTGCAGAGATCTTGAATTTTGAGGAAGTGACCCAGCTTGCCCGCGTCTTTGCGGGCCTGGGGGTGGACAAGATCCGCCTCACCGGGGGGGAACCCCTCTTGCGTCGAGGAATCCCCGATCTTGTTCAAATGCTTAAGGAGATTCCCGGCATTGTGGAAATTGCACTGACGACCAACGGGATCCTTCTCGAAGAAATGGCTCCACACTTGCGGGCCGCGGGTCTCGACCGATTGACCATCAGCCTTGATACCTTGGACCCCTTGCGTTTTCAAAGGCTCACCCAGCAGGACAAGCTCACCCAAACCCTGAGCGGGATCGACGCAGTACTTTCTGCAGGGTTTCCGCCTCCAAAGCTCGACACCGTCCTCATCCGCGGGACCAACGAGGATGAGATCGAATCCCTTCTTGCCTTCGCCTTCGAAAGAGGCCTTGAGCTGCGCTTCATCGAATACATGGATGTAGGAGGAGCCACGCAATGGTCTTGGTCCAAGGTCGTTCCCCGGACCGAAATCTTGGAGCGCGTGGCAAAGCGTTTTGGCCCTGTTTCCCCTCTGCAAAAAACCGACAATGCTCCTGCTGACCGTTTCACCTGCGCAGATGGAAAAAGTTTTGGCATTATCGCCTCTACGACCAGGCCCTTTTGCGGGGGATGTGATCGAAGTCGTTTGACCGCGGATGGAAAATGGTTTCTCTGCCTCTATGCACCCGAAGGCCTGGACCTTCGCCGTCCCCTCCGGGGGGGTGAAACTCCGGATCAACTCCGCGCCCGCATCCAGGCCTCATGGTCCGAACGCGCGGACCGAGGGGCCGAAGATCGTCAAAAGGCTCGCACCCGCGGCCCCCTCGCAGGTCCCGCCGATCTCCGCGACAACCCCCACTTGGAGATGCATACCCGGGGAGGATAGTCTTCGGGTCCCCGGTTTTAACCCCTTTCCTTCTTTAGGTTTGGGGGGGAGGGCAAGGGCCAAACTCCAAAAGGACACCCTTCTTCGGCCAGGCCCCTCGGAGCCGGTCCCGGGATCGAGCCACCGCCGCATGCAGGGGGACAGCCTTGGCAAGTTCACAAGCGATTCCGGCCGAAAGAGCGCAGCCGGTTCCGTGGGGGGAAGGGCCTTTGAAACGGGAACCCACAAACCGGTGCATGGTCCTGCCGTCCCAGAGCAGATCTACCAGGTCCGGGCCGCAAAGGTGCCCACCTTTTACGAGAGCGGCCTTTGCCCCCAACTCGACCAGCTTCTTGGCGGCGTGTTCCATCTGTTCCACAGTGCTAACCTCCTCACCTGCCAGGGCCGCCGCCTCCTCAAGGTTGGGAGTGACCAAGGTGCAAAGAGGCAGCCAAAGCTCCCGAAGAACATCCGCTAAACCATTGCTTCCGAGACCCTTACCGCGGCTTGCGCCCAGGACGGGATCCAGAACAATGGGTGTCCCCTTTGGGAGGAGGGGGGGGAGGAGGGTGGCGGTGTGGGGGCTGCCGAGGGCGCCGATTTTGACGGCTCGGGGGGGGAGGTCGGCGAGGAGGGTGAGGAGAGCTTCCTGGAGGAAGGTGTCGGGAACAGGATGGACGGAGCGGAGACCCTTTTGAGATTGGACGGTAAGAAGGGTCTCGATGGCCATGCCATGGCAGCCGAAGGCTTCGAAAACTTTGAGATCCATCTGGAGGCCGGCGCCGCCGGAGGGGTCAGAGCCGGCAAGGCTGAGGACGGGGGGTCTCACAGCAGATCCTCATAAAGGCGGTAGGAGGTCTCCTCCATGCCCATGCGCCGGTAGACCTCCATGGCGCGTTTGTTTTCGCATTCGACATAGAGCCTCAGGCCGACCACATTCGGAGTCTTCGCGGCCAGGGTTCGAACTTCGGAATGGAGGGCACGGTAGAGTCCTTGGCGGCGGGCGGATGCAGAGACAAAAACCGATTGGATCCACCAGAACCAGCCTGCTCTCCAATCGCTCCACTCACGGGTCACGAGCAAGGATCCGGCCACCCGCCCCTTCAGTTCTGCGACGAGATAAAAACCTCGGTCCTTATCCTCCAAGACAGCCTGCACCCCTTGGGTGACCCGCTCGCGGGAAAGAGCCTTGGCTTCGGTCAGCTTTGCCATTTCGATTTGAAAAGAAACAATGGTTTCTAGGTCTTCGGCCCGGGCGCTTCGGATACGAATGCTCATGCCCGTGTTTTTACAGGGCAGCGCAGCCCCTGCGCAGAAGTTTCCCAAGCTTCAAAGGATTTGAACTTCGATGGCAGCACTTGCGCTGAAGAGTCCTCCCTTGCAGGTCGGAGGATTGAACCACAAAGACTGCGCGAAGAATCGAATCCCCACTTTGGGTGCTTTCCATGGAAGAACAATCCGCAGCGCCCCCTGTGCGTCACTGAAGCCAGAGATGAAAAAGGGGACAGGAGCGCCAAGAAAAAATTTGGTTCCCAATAGGTCCAAACCCGTCTTGTTTGCTTTGAAGCCGAGGAAGACCCATCCCGGAAGATTGGGGGGCAAGCCCTCGAGCCCCAGGCTGAAATCTGAAATGGTAGAAAGGGGCCTCTGAGGGAGAAGGAAGGAAGGGTTTCCCTTGCACCAAGGGCTGGATTTCCCAAAACAGTGGACACCTTGAGGCAAGTATCCCTGATCGACCTTTGCTCGGAAAGCCTCGATGGCGGGGTAGACATCTCGAAGGCTCCGAGTGAGGGCAAGGACACCACAGATCCCTCTTTCAAAATCCATCCAGGGGCAAAAGCCGAAGGCGCCATAATGATTGGCTTGGAGGGTCTTTCCCTTCGAGGACTGCCGGTCCAGCCAAAGCCCGATGCCATAAGGTCCCAAACCTTTGAAGGGAAGTTTTAGGATCTTCATCCCCTTGTTTTGAACCCTGCGCATTTCTTGGACATTCTTGACGCCGAGAATCCGTTTGCTGCCGAAGAGACCTTCTGCGAGAAGCATTTGGAGGAGATGACCATAATCCTCCGCGTTGCTGCGTCCAGCAATGGCAACAATAGGGTTGGCAGTCTTTCCAAAGGCTTGGTAGTCGGTCCGGCTCATGCCCAAGGGGCTGAGGAGATACTGCCTGACAAGGGTATTCCAAGGTTTTTTGGTGACCACTTCGGCGATTCGGGCTGCAACCTGGTAGGAAACACTACCGTAAAGAAAGGCTGTCCCCGGAACATAGAGGGCCTTTAACTTTGCAATCTCTCGGACACTCCGATCCAAAGTTGTGGTTTGGACATAAAGAGACCAATGCGAGTTGGGGAGTCCTGAGCTGTGAGTGAGAAGCTGTCGGATCGTGGCCTTACCGACCTTGGTTTTGAAATAGGGGAGGTATTTGTCGACAGGGTCATCCAATCTCAGCAGGCCCTGGTGAACAAGGACCATGAGGGTTGAGGCCGTGATCATTTTGCTTGCGCTGAAGATTGGGTAGACCGTTCCTGTCTGATGGGAGCCGAAGTTTTTGAGCAGGAGGGTTTTTTGGGTGTTTCCCATCCAGAGGGAAGCTTTGGGGATGTTGTAGCGGTTAAGCAGATCCTTTTGCAGAGTGCTTATAGCTTGCCCGGAATCAAAAGGAGGACAGTTTGGATTTTGGGCCATGAGTCTTCCAGAAGGAAGGGAAGCAGCGAAGAGAAGAGAGTAAAAAAAGAAGGGAAATCGACGCATTGAAACCTGAGAGAAGCTGGTGAAAGATGGTTGGAAAATCATAATCGATGGGGGCTTTATGTTGGCCCTGTTTTCTGATTCCCCAACTCTCAACAAGGAATGCTTCGGGAGATCCAATGGCACGAAGAATTGATTGGTACTACCGCCGAGGCGGGTGAGTGAGCTGCAAGCGAGCCGACGCTGCCATCGAGCGCTTCGGTGCGACGGTCCGTGAGACCGTGAATGCAAACAAGGATAAGATTGAGGCCAAACAGGGCTTAGCTCTTCTCCAAGAAGGATCCAAGATCCTGGTCGCTAAGGGGAAGAAGGTCCTCGAATTCAAACTGAAATCCGGAAAATTCCAGGGCGAGCTGGCTGAGGAGGACTTGAAAAAGGCCGCCATCGGACCCTCCGGTCGGCTCCGGGCTCCCGCCCTCAGGTTGGGGAAAACCTGGGTCGTGGGCTTCAACCCGGATCTCTATGAAAAGATCCTGGGATCTTGAACCCTCCGCTTCCTCAGAGCCTTTCCTTGGCTGCTTGGAGTGTCTCCAAGCGTTTACAAAAAGCGAAGCGAAGAAGTCTTTGTCCTTCGCTTTTCCGACCCTCGAGGTAGAAGCTCTCCACCGGCAGGGCAGCCACCTGCCGCTCCCGGATGAGGTCCATTGCGAACTCCGTCGCCGGTTTTTCCGTCAAAGCACTGACATCAGCCAAGACAAAGTAAGACCCCCGGGGGACCGAAACCCCAAATCCTTTCTCTTCTAGCATGTCGACGAGAAAATCTCTGCGAGCGAGATACTCCCGGCGCAGCTCCTTGACATAGGACGGGCCAAAATGCTCGATCGCTTTGGCCATTGCCGCTTGAAAGGGAGTGGTCACGGCAAAGGTTAAAAATTGATGGGCTGCCTGGGTTGCCTTCACTAAATCCTCCGGGCCTACAACCCATCCGATCTTCCAGCCGGTCAGGGAAAAGGTCTTCCCTGTGCTGGACACAGTAAGGGTCCGCTCGCGCATCCCGGGGAGGCTGGCAATGGGGATGTGGGAGACGCCGTCATAGGTGAGAAATTCATACACCTCGTCCGAAAGAACTAGGACATTGTTCTGGATGCAAAGCTTCGCGATTCCCTGCAATTCTTCTTGGCTGAAAACCTTGCCGCTGGGGTTGTGTGGATTGTTCAAAAGGAGGAGCCTCGTTTTCGGCCCGATCAAGTCTTCCAGTCGATTCAGATCCAGCGCGAAGTCGGGTGCTTCGAGGACCAGGCTTTTGACGCTGGCACCCGCCATGGCTGCGAGAGCCGGATAGGAATCATAGAAAGGCTCCATCAAAAGGACTTCGTCCCCAGGATTGAGAAGACCCAGGACACTGGCAGCAAGACCCTCCGTCGCTCCGGTGCTCACGCAAACTTCAGTCATGGGATCGTAGGACATCCCATAGGCCCTTGAAAAATGTCGCGCCACCGATTCGACCAAATCCGGGAGCCCCATAGAACGCGCATATTGATTGCAGCCCGCATCCATCGCTTCCCTTGCAAAATCGAAAATCTCCCTGGGCCCATCGAAGTCGGGGAAGCCCTGCGCGAGGTTGATGGCCTGGTGCTCGTTGGCGAGCCGGGTCATGGTGCTGAAGATCGAAGTGCCGAAGGGTCGAAGACGGTCTGAAATCATGCCCCTATCATTTGGATCCTTTCTAAGGAATCCAAGCATTCTTCCGCTATTCTCTTGGGGAATGAAACGAGACCGCATACGGAACGCCTTTGCCCTCCTCCTGGGCCTCCTCCTGGTGCTGGGGGCGGTCCTTGCCCTTGGGGAGGGGAGAGAAGGCCGCGCGGACTTCGCCTTTGTCAACGCCACGGAGCCGCAAAGCCTGGATCCGGCGGTGGTGACGGGGGTCCCCGAGGGCAAAATCCTGCGTAACCTCTTCGAGGGACTTACCGTCCCAGATCCCAAGGATCTGAGCCCCCTCCCGGGAATGGCCGAGTCCTGGGAGATTTCCGAGGACGGTAAAACCTATGTCTTCCACATCCGCAAGGATGCCAAGTGGAGCAATGGGGACCCCTTGGGCGCTGAAGATTTTCGCTGGAGCTGGCAACGCTTCCTCGATCCCAAGACCGGAGCCCAATATGCGGAGCTTTTCCGCTTCGTGGTCGGAGCCGAGGATTTTTACAAAGGAAAGTCCAAAGACTTCAAAAAGGTGGGGATCGAAGTGCGCGATCCGAAAACCCTCGTGGTCCGGCTCAAAAACCCCACGCCCTTTTTCCTGGACCTCACTGGTTTTTATCCTCTCTATCCCGTTCATCGAAAAAGCGTTGAAGGCGATCCGCTTTGGAACCGGCCCGGACACTTGGTTTCCAACGGCCCTTTTCTTCTCAAAGACCGCCAGATCCGCGACCGCATCCTCTTGGCGAAGAACCCTCTCTACTGGGACCGGGATCATGTGCATTTGAATACGGTCGAAATCCTTCCAGTCGAGAGCAAGACCACGGCCCTCAACCTCTATCTCCACGGCATGGTCGACTACCTTTATGATTTTCCTCCCTCGATTCTTCCGGAACTTCGAAAACGTAAAGATTTTCACACGGGTCCCTACCTGGGTGTCTACTTCTACCGCATCAACCTGAAGAATAAGGACCCCCTCAAGCGCAAGTTCCTCGGGGACCTTCGGGTTCGCCGCGCCCTTTCCATGGCAATGAATCGTGAGGCCATCGTGCAAAAGGTGACCCGGAACAACGAACAGCCCGCCCTGCACTTTGTCCCACCCGGGATCCGGAGTTACAAGAGTCCCCGCCTCTCCGGCTACAACCTGAAAAAGGCCAAGGCCCTCATCCAAGAAGCCCTCAAGGACCTGGGGATGAAAAAACCTCCGATGATCCGCATTCTTTACAACACCAACGAACTGCACAAAGACATTGCCGAAGTGCTGCAATCCCAGTGGGGCAGGGACCTGGGGCTCGAAGTCCGGCTCGAAAACCAAGAATGGGGGACCTACCTCAATTCCGTGAGGCTCTTCGACTATGACATTGCCCGGGCCGCTTGGATCGGTGACTATGTGGATCCCAATACCTTCCTCGATATGTGGATGACGGGTGGAGGCAATAACCGGACAGGCTATGCCAATCCCCGTTATGACGCCTTGATCCGAAGGGCCAACAAGGAAAGAGACAGGAAAAAACGGGATAAGCTTTTTTTCGAGGTGGAGTCCATCCTC
>JALSSW010000049.1 GCA_026984035.1 Planctomycetota bacterium | reverse complement strand
TCTCTCTTTTCTTCTCCTCCTGGGACTTTTAATCGTCCCTCTCTACCACGCCAATCGGCGCTTCCATACAACATGGCTCCCCCTTGCCTTGTGCCTAGGGCTTATCCCCTTTATCTGTGCGACCAGAAGGATTCAAAACATCCTTCTCCTCCTTGGGCTTGCCGCTCTGGTTCCTAGCCTTGTTCGTATCATGAAGGTCCGTCGGGCATCTTTGATTCAGGATCGGGCCTTGGGAGTTGCCCTTAGAAAAAAGCTCCCAAAAAAAGGTGGAATTGTGAGTGATCTTCCCAGGCTTTTGTTTTTTTCTGGGCGTTCCCCGCTACCCCCTCGACATCTTTCAGCCCAGGACCTCCGGAAGCTGGCAGCAAAGAAAAAAACAGTTGCGGTTGTCAGTCTGAAGAAGCGAAAGAAACTAAACCCTGGTTTCCTTCGAGGCTTGGGGTATCGCGAAATGTCTCTTTCTCACATTTTGGAGAAGAAAAACCGGATTGAAAACAAACGCGGGCTTCAGCTTTTCATAAGAGAGACGGTGATGGTGAAATAGCGATCTTCCATGTGGCACATGGGGATCTCTTCGATCTCGAAAGTGACAGAGACTGTGGTAAAGCCTTTGTAATGATACAGGTTGTAGTTACCACCCATGATGACTGATGGAGTTGAGATCGAGTGAAAAGCAAAGTCTGATTTGGCGAGGTAATCTTTGAGAGATCCAGCGATAATGTTCCCGATTTCTCCTGTTCCATCCAGAGTGTCTTCGTTCAAAACGGTCTGCTCTTCTCCAAGGAGGCGGCCTGTTAAATAAAGGGCGCTGAAGGTGGAAAGGTTAAATGCCATTGTGCCATTCCATTTCCCAATCAGGCTTACAATGACCGTAATGTCGCCGGGAGCATTGGTGAGTCGAGAAGCTCCAACCGGGCAAGGTTTGATCCCCGTCATTTCAAGGCCGTCTATCCCCGACCGAATAATTTTTTCGAGGAGGGTAGCATCAACAGAAATGCCAATGTTTTGGGCGGTGGCAGTCATTCGTTGTCCTTATTCCTTGGGCCGTTTCTTTCTCGGTCTTTTCTTGTTCGGCCAGGTTGGGGAAAGACTTGACTAGATGGGGGTTTCTCAACATGAAGCCATCGGCTCCACCGTAAAATTTCTTATTTGGCGGGCTTAAAAAGGTGGTTGAAAAGAACTCGGATTCTCGGAGTTAGGGTTCATTGGGTTATTGGGGCGCCGTTTTCGTCGCTTAGCACTGCTCTTGAGGGGGGCTAACCAACTTTTGATGAGATCCTCTTCATGAAGGAAGGGGGCAATGTCCCCCGTCATGGTAAAGCTTTGAGATTGTGATCCCTCAAGGAGAGAGGCAAGTTGAAAAGCCTGGGCTGCTGGATCAATCACAGCGATCTGGCCTTGTCGCGCAGCAAGCCTGAGGAGGCCCCTTATTTTTGCGCGTAGTGCTCTGTGCTCACTAATAATCCCGCTTCCCAGTGCTGCAGCTACCAAATCTTTTAGTTCTGTCTCGAGAATCCAGAGGAGTCTGTGAAATTCAGGATACTGGAAGTGGAAGGCAAGGTGGGTTCGGAGAAGAAACTCAAGTTGTTCCAAGGGGTCTTCTCTCTCCGCATTTTCCTCAAATAGAGCCTCTCGTTTTGCTTGGAGAATCCGAAAAGTTTCCAGGAACAACTGCTGTTTGCTGTTGAAATGTCGATAGACAGCGCCCTTTGTCATTCCGATTCTTTTCCCAATGGAATCCATGGAAGCTTGGTGGAACCCTTTTTCAGCAAACTCTTTAGATGCGGATGTGCAGATGTCTTCACGAAGATTTGGAGTTGGTTTCTTTGGCACTTGACCTCTGTTTTTGATGGAGGGTAGCTCAATGGATTCTTTGGAGTATCTATAGTTTGCATACTTAAAAGTATCAATCAAGCCCTCTTTCTTGTTGATCCGAAAGGGAGAATGCTTAGGCTTCTTCCCCACCAATGACCGAAACCAGAAAGAAATCCCCCCCTTTGACCCAAGGCAAGGCCGCTAGGGTCCAGCCGACGCGTAAGCCGTCTTGGCTGAAAATGCAATTGCCGACAGGGGACAACTTCGTTCGGATCACCAACATGCTTCGTGAAAAGAAGCTCCATACAGTTTGCGAAGAAGCAAGGTGTCCCAACCTTGGCGAATGCTGGGGTAGTGGAACCGCGACCATGATGGTTCTGGGGGAGGTGTGTACACGCGGTTGTAAATTTTGTGCTGTGAAAACAGGAGATCCCAAAGGTCTGCTGGATTCACAAGAACCCCAGAAGGTTGCTGATGCCAGTGCGCTCATGGGGCTTCGGTATTTGGTCCTTACGTCCGTGGATCGAGATGATCTTGAAGATGGGGGAGCCAATCATTTTGCAGCATGTGTGAGAGCTACAAAGGACCGAGTTCCAGGTATTTTGATCGAATGTCTTACTCCTGATTTCCAAGGGAAAACAGCTTCCATCCAAAGCCTACTTGATGCAGGACTCGATGTGTTTGCTCATAACCTCGAAACGGTTCGAAGACTGAGCCCAAGAGTTCGAGACAAGAGAGCGTCTTATGACCTCTCTCTTCAATTCTTGGCCCAGATTAAGAAGCTCTCTCCCTCAATGGTGACTAAATCTTCGTTGATGCTCGGACTAGGTGAGTCTGAAAGAGAGTTAGACGAAGCAATGAAAGATTTGCGGGATGTGGGAGTGGATGTCCTGACACTTGGCCAGTATCTCCGTCCAAGTCTCCTCCACCTTCCCGTCCGTGAGTACATTAGTCCAGCTCGCTTCTCCGCTCTGAAAAACCGCGCCCTGTCCCTTGGCTTTGCTTATGTGGCCGCTGGACCCTTGGTGCGCAGTTCTTATAAGGCGGCAGAGCTGTTTCTCGAAAGCCGGTTGGCTGAGTCCAAGCTTGAGCTGAAAGTGCCCAGGGATTCTGACTGCTGATTGCCATCCATGCGCTAGGAGTGCGAATGAGTACTGCAAAGAAAAAGACCATAAAAAAAGCCAAAGCCCCCAAAGCTTCTTCCGGAAGTGGAACCAATGGAAGGCAGCTTTTCAGTATCCTCGACAAGGGAGGGCATGTCGCCAAGGGTAAAGACCCACAAATCCCAAAGGATGAATTGATCCGCCTTTTTCGGGCGATGATTACCACCAGGGTCTTGGAAGAACGGGCGCTCAATCTTCAGCGCCAAGGAAGAATAGGTTTTTACGTGCCTTGCAGGGGACAAGAAGCAAGCCATATCGGGACTGCTTATGCCTTGAAGGATAGTGACTGGATCTTTCCCGCTTACCGTCAGCCGGGCATTCTGATTCTTCGTGGTGCACCCTTGCAGCAGATTGTCGATGAGTGGTATGGCAACGAAGGGGATATTTGCAAAGGGCGGCAGATGCCCGTTCATTACTCCTTTCGGCAGATCCATTTTGTCTCTGTGAGTTCCCCGATCGGGACCCAGATGACCCAAGCTGTAGGGGCGGGCATGGCCGCGAAGTACCGCAAAGAGGACACAGTCTTTATGACGTATTGCGGGGATGGAGGGACCAGCGAAAATGATTTTCATAGCTCCCTGAACTTTGGTGGAGTCTACAAGGCCCCTGTGGTGTTCATCGTTGAGAACAATCAATGGGCGATCTCAACCCCGCTGGAGTATCAGACTTCTTCCGAGACGATGGCAAGCAAGGCTGAAGCCTATGGGATTCCCGGCGTTCGGGTAGATGGCAATGACATCCTTGCGATCTACCAAGTCACCAAAGAGGCGGTTGATCGGGCGCGAAGGGGAGACGGCCCCACTTTGATCGAGACTTTGACTTATCGCGTGGGCCCACACAGCTCTTCTGATGATCCCAGTCGGTATCGGGATGATGCGGAAGTGCAATCCTGGATCGACAAGGACCCCATCAAGCGACTGGGCGCTTATCTCAAAAAGAAGAGGTGGTGGTCTCAAGAGCTTGAAGATGAAATCCATGAGACTGCTCGAAAGGAGATTAATACGGCTATTAGGAACGCAGAAGA
>JALSSW010000048.1 GCA_026984035.1 Planctomycetota bacterium | reverse complement strand
TCGACGGAGGGATCGAAGTGGAACTCCAGCCTGGGGACGGTCCTTGTGGGAAGAATGTCACCCATTTTACCCTGTAGGTATTTGCGGCAGCGTTTGAGTGCGTGTTGGGTTAGATTGCGATCTTTTTCGTTGCCAAGGGTGGACCAAAAAACTTTGGCGACAAGGAGTTCACGGTCCAGTTTCACCTGAGTGATGGTGACGATGCCTATCCTTGGATCCCGGATCTCGGTGACGAGAAGTTCCGAGACCTTTTGTCGGATCAAGCTGCTGATGCGGGCGAGGCGGCGATCTGAATAGGGCATACAACCATCCTGGAAGATGGGGGAGAGGGGGTCAAAGGATTTCGATCTGATAGTCCACTAACTCTGCATCCGGCCAAGTTTTCAAAACTTGGAGGAGCTTTTCGAGGGCGCCTTGGAGGTATTGGGCATCGTTGGAAGCCTGGACCGCCCCAAGTCGGGCAAGAGTAAGGTTGTCCATTTCTTCAATCTCGGAGATGGAAACGTTGAACTTGCGACGGATGCGGTCCTTGAGGCTGCGCAGGACTCCACGCTTGTCCTTGAGGCTTTGGGACCAGCGGATTTCCATGTCAAATTGTAGGACGCCGATATGGAGCATTTCTAACAGTGAAAACTGTGAGAAAGAGGGAAGTAAACCTGAGAAGAAGCACTGCTTCCCTCTCCGGTGGGATTAGTCGAGGTCGGCGAGGGTCCTTTTGATTTCGAGAACTTCAAAAGCTTCGATCAAGTCCCCTTCCTTGATGTTTTCGTAATTTTGAACCTTGATTCCGCATTCGAAGTTTTCGCGGACATCGCGGACATCATCTTTTTCACGACGGAGACCTGCGATTTTTCCGGTATAGATCACGACTCCGTCTCGAATCAGGCGCACTTGATAGTTTCGGTTGATTTTTCCGCTTGTGACCATGCAGCCGGCCAGATTTCCGAATTTACTGGAACGGAAGACTTTGCGGATTTCTGCACGCCCGCGGACTTCTTCGACTTGCTCGGGAGCAAGCATTCCTTCCATGGCAAGCTTAACGTCATCGATGAGTTCGTAGATGACGTTGTAGTGCCGGATGGTAACATTGGCTTTTTCGGCGCGTTGCCGAGCCTTTTCGTCGGGCACGGAGTTGAAGCCGATAAGGATGGCTTGAGAAGCATCCGCTAGGTTGACATCCGTCTCAGAGATTCCACCAAGAGCAGCGTGGAGGATCCGAACGCGGACTTCTTCGTTGGAGAGTTTTTCAAGGCTCTGCCGGATTGGTTCGAGGGAGCCCATCACGTCGGCTTTGACGATCAGCCGGATCTCTTCGATTTTCTTGGCTTCGAGTTGGGCCTTGACGTCGGCCATACGGGCCTTGGATTTTTCCGCGAGGATGGTGGACCTGATTTTTGCGGCCCTTTGTCCCGCAACTTCCTTGGCGGCCTTGGCATCCTTGACCACGTGGAATCGATCGCCGGGCTTGGGAATATCTGGGATGCCCAAGATTTCGACAGGAGTTCCCGGCCCCGCTTCCTTGAGCTGAGTTCCTTGGTCGTCCACGAGGAGGCGGACGCGCCCTGTGCCTTGACCCACAAGGACCCAATCTCCCTTTTTAAGGGTTCCATCGAGAACCATCAGAGAGATGACGTTCCCTTGCGCTGGGGTCTGCTTCGCTTCGATGACCCGACCCGAACCCGGTTTGTCAGGGTTGGCTTGGAGTTCGAGAACCATGGCTTCGAGGCCGATTTTTTCTACGAGTTCATCGAGGCCTTCTCCGGTGATGGCCGAAGTGTCCACAAACTGGGTTGTGCCCCCCCAATCTTCGGGCTGGAGGCCAAGGGTCGCCAGTTGCTGGCGGATACGCATTGGGTTTGCCCCGGCCTTGTCGATCTTGTTGACGGCAACAAGGATTGGGACTCCCGCGGCTTTGGCATGGTTTAAAGCCTCTTCGGTTTGTGGCATGACTCCGTCGTCGGCAGCCACAACTAGGACCACAATGTCCGTGAGCTGGGCTCCCCGAGCGCGCATGGAGGTGAATGCCTCATGCCCGGGAGTATCAAGAACAACGATCTCCGTGTCCCCTCGGCGGACTCGGTAGGCACCCATGTGTTGCGTAATGCCTCCTGCCTCGCCCTTCGTGACATTCGAGGAGCGTAAAGCATCCAAGAGGGACGTTTTGCCGTGGTCCACGTGACCCATGAAGGTCGTGATGGGGGGGCGGGAGGTCAGGCCTTTGTCACCGATCTCCTTATGCTCCTTTGTCAACTCTTCCAGCAGTTCTTCTTCGACGTCCTTTTCTTCGATGACTTCGACATTCCGATTGAGTTCGAGGGCCACCAACTCAACCTGGTCTGCGTCCAAGTAGGAATTGATGTTGGCTTTGACACCGAGCCGCAGAAGAACAATAAGAAGTTCGTTGACCCTGTGTCCCAGTGCTTCGGAAAGTTTCTTGATCGTGACCGGGGCTTCAACCTGGACCACTTTTTCGGGATCGATCCCTGGGGGTGGCGCAAGAGGGTTGCGTTTTTTCTTGTTTTGCCCACCTTTCCCGCGACCTCCGCGCATCCCGGAGGGGCCGCGCCCAAAGGGGCTTCCCTGCCGACGGAAGGGTGAGCCTCCCGAAGAGCGGGAACGGAACTGTTCCAAAGCCGCTTGCCGGAGGTTTCGGTCCACGTTGGCGGGGTTGCGAGCTCCCCCAGGAGCGGACCTCCGGGTAGCATCTGCAATCGTTTCTTTTGGGAGCTCGATCCGCCCGAGAATCTTGGCGCGTCTTTCGGGCTGAGGGAGTCTGCGGATCCCTTTTCCTTTTCCCTTCTTTTCTCCCTCTTTCTCTTTCTTTTTGGAGGGAGTTTCCGAAACCGCTTCCTTGCCTTCCTCCTGAGCAGCTGGAGCAGATTCTTTCTCTTCCTTTTTCGTTTTTTTGACGGTTTCTTCTCTGCTGCTTTCCCGAACAGGAGCCGTGGAAGGGGGAGCTTGGACTTCGGGAGTCCGGGTGAGGGGTGGGGGCGTTTCGGATGCTGGAGCTTGCATCTCTTCCTCGGCCGGTTTTGAGACAGCCTCATCTGCTGAGGACGAAGAGGGGCTTGCGGAAACCGGTTCTAGCTTCTCCTGTTCCTCCTCTTGTTTTTCGAGGGGCCCCTCCTTGGCTTTTGGGGATTCCTTTGCGGGGGGAGCCGCTTCTTGTTCCGTCTCAACTGTCTCCCGGGCGGGGGGTGGGGACGCAGGAGTTTCTTGCCTTGAGGGTTCCTGCTCTTGGGACTGCTTGTCCTGCGAGGTGGTTCCCCCCGGCTCTTCGAGTTCGACAATAGGTGGAGTGACCTTGGAGGGGGAGGGAGATTCTTCTGGTGCAACCGTCTTTGCGGCGGTTTCCTCAGTTTCCTCAGCCGCCGGGGCAGGCTTGCGCTTTAAGGGGCCCTTCTTTTTTAAGAGGGTCTTCTTCTGAGGGCCGGCACCTTCTGCTGCTTCCTCTTCCTTGGAGGAAGGGCTGCTCTTGGGACTGGGGCCAACCTTTTTTCGTAAGGCTGGCGCTTTTTTGCGTACCGGTCCTTTTGGGCTCTCTGCGACACTTGCTTTTTTTGCATACCCGTGCGTATTCAGGCGTACCTCGATCAGCATCTGATCGGGGTCGTCCAGGACCGCCATGTGGGTCTTGACTTTTTCGAAGCCAAGATCACGAAGGATGCGGACCAGCTCCGGGCCCTTCATCCCATAGTCCTTCGCGATTTCGTAAACCCTACGTTTGGCCAAGTTGTTACCTCTATCTCTACAAATACCGATTGATACAATCGATGTAATTATAATCGTGTCCCTTTCCCCTTGCCCTCGCTTCCAACCAGGACCCTTCCATGGGGTTCCTTCGGGAGCCAAAGGGCAGGTGAGGCCAGGGGAAAATTGTTATGACGCAGGTTTTTCCGCAGATTGTTCCGCAGATTCTTCACCCGGGTCTTCGGTTTCTGTGCTCTTTGTTTCTATTCCCTGTGTATCCATCCCCAGAGTTTCTTGATTTTGGGCCTCAATGGCCAGGTCCTGATCCTGCTCCTGAGTCCCAATCTCAATATTCTGTGTCTTCAACTCCGGTGCCTCAATCCCCTGGGAGGCCTCGTTTGCAGCCTCCTCCTGGGTAGCACGGTCCTGAAAAGCCTGGTCCTGTGAAGCCTGGTTTTGAGTGTCCAGCTCTTTTTTGTTCGATGCTTCTGAATCTATGGAGTCGGGGGACCCATCTGCTGTGAAATCTTTTGCCTCAACAGAAGGGTTGGGACTGGAAGGATTCGATGGACCTGCTTCCGCAGGGGGAGTTTCTGCTGAAATCTCCCCTGAAATCACCGATTCGTTTGGTTTCCCTTCTTCCCCGGGGACAGCTTCTTCGGAAGAAATTTCTTGGGGTTCACCTGTTTCACCCGTTTGGCGTCTGTTTTCCTCTTCCTCTTCGCGGGCTAGGGTCTCCTCGAGCTCAGCGCGCGTCATAATATCGATCTCCCATCCGGTGAGCTGTGAGGCCAAGCGAACATTTTGTCCCCTCCTCCCGATTGCGAGGCTTAGGTTGTCCGGCTCGACGAGGACGAGGGCCTTGTGTGTGACTTCGTCCAGCTGAATGTGGCTGACTTCTGCCGGTTTAAGAGCATTGATCAACATTTGCTGGGGATCTTCGGTCCATCGGATGATGTCAATCCGTTCTCCCCCCAGTTCGTCGATGATGGATTTAATCCGAGTCCCATGGACACCGACACAGGCTCCTACGCAATCGACTCGGCTGTCGGTGGAGTTGACGGCGATCTTTGTGCGGTACCCCGGCTCTCTTTCCAGTTTACGGACTTCCAGGATTCCATCGGCAATCTCAGGAACCTCGAGTTCGAAGAGGCGGCGAACCAACCCTGTGGAGGCACGCGAAAGGGTGATCTTGACTTTGAGACCGACTTTTTTGACGTCGAGGACCAGAGTTCTGACGCGGTCTCCCACGTGGTAGATCTCGCCGCGGACCTTTTCGGACCGAGGAAGGAAACCCTCTACTTTGCCAAGGGCAATGACGACGGAGTCTCCCTCAAAGCGTTGCACCGTGCCGGTGATGATGTCACCGATCTTTTCTTCGTACTCCCGATAGAGGACATCCCTCTCTGCTTCACGGATCCGCGTGAACCAGTTCTGCTTGACCGTTTGGGCGAAGATGCGGCCGAACTCCTCGAATTGGAGTTCATAGTTGGATTCCATCTGCCCCGTTTCTCGATCGAAATTCAGAAAGAAGTCATCATCCAGGTCGTAATGCTTCCGGATCGCCGTAGTCAGGGCGTCTTCGAGAGCGACAAAGAGAACCTCTTTGTCGATCCCCCGGTCCCGGTGGATGCTGTCGATATAGCGGACGAGTTCGGCGTTCATTGTCGTTTCAGTGGATCGTTTTGAGACCGTAGATTCAGGAACGAACACCAGAAGTGAAACGGGATGTAAAAACAGGACAGAACCCAAGAATGGAACCCCGTTTCCTGTTTTTGTTGAATGGCCTTGAAAAAAGCTCCAATACAAGCAAGCACCATTACAAACAAACAGGAATCTGGGGAGATCCTTGGACCCGTCCTACCTTCTTCAATCGACGTTGTCTTCGTGCGACGTTTCTGTACGGCCAGGTTTTCCAACTCTCGCCCCCCTCAAGAGAAAGAATTCCTTTCTTGAGAGATAAAAGGTCGGGAGCTGGGAAAGCTAGTTTGCCAGCTTTCGGCCCAATACTGTAGAACGAAAACCAATAGAGTCAAGACTAGCTAAGCCGCATTATGTGGGTCGAGATGAGGGCAGGATACCAATCAGAATGAGGCGGGGGGAGTGGAGGCACAGGGTGGGCAAGAAAAAAGGATGGGTTTTTGGGAGAATATGCGAGAAGGAGTCCCTATTGCTGCTTCAGGATTGGTTGCAGGGGGATCCTTTTTTACGTCCACCGGGAAGGAAAGGGTGGGGCGCTTCTTTGGGAGGAGGGGCAAGGGCTCAGCCATCGAGAGAGCTTTGGGGTCTTAGAGAAGGAATGAAGGTGAGGGGATGCCTTCTTTTGGATCTTTATCCCCGAATCAGGGGGGCAGAGGTGACGGTGGTTGTGGCTCCAGAGTTCCGGCGACGGGGAGCGGGGAGTTTTTTACTGGAGGAAGGCTGCTCGCGGGCTCTCTCCCTTGGCTTGGAGTTTTTGGAGGTGAGTGTGGATCAAGGAAACGTGGGGTCCGTCCGACTTTTTGAGGGCCACGGCTTTGCTCCTTTTTCGGGAGCCGCCCCTGGAATGATCAAGCTCCGACGGGCTTTGGGAGGTTAGGGATGGGAAGTTTGCAGTTGTTTGTGATGGGCTTTGTTTTTTGGGGGATGCCTCTGGGGATGGTGAAGGGAACCCCCCAGGGACGAGAAACGAGGCCAGGGGGACTCCAAGAAACACGACAAAAAAAGGGCCGAAGGGGCGCGGGCAAGGTCCATAAAAAAGTGCAGAGTTATATTCAGGCTTCTCCGGCCCTGCGGGAGGTTTTGCTCCCCTCTCTCCGGGAAGGGGGGGAGGCTTCGGGTTTGGCTCTTCTGGAATTTTGTGAGAAAACCCCCAAGCTCCTTTTGGATCCTGACCTCCTTTCCTTGCTCTTGGAATTGCTTCCCGTGCGAGCGACTCGTCGGGTTTTGGCCCTAAGGAATCGCTTGGACCCTGGGGGGAGAATGGCGCTTTTGGCTTGGTTGGCCCGACGAGACCTCCCCTCGTTTCGGGATTTTGAGACCATACGAGCACAGGGGCTCCTTGATTTTATTGGTGGGAGTAGACCCGAAACGGAAAAAGCTTTGCGGGAACTTGCAAAATGGGACCTACCCCTTGTGGCAAAGGGACTGTTTGCTCGTTTGCAGCAAAAGGCTGCTTCTTCCGGGGCAAGCTTCCTGAACCGTTCCGAACGAGTCCTCCTCTGTCGCTCTTTGACATCGTTGGATTCGGCGGCTGCGATCGCCCCCCAAGTTCTCGAGTATATGAAGGGACCGGGGCTTGGACTTGCACCTGCCTTGCTTCCTCTCTTTGCAAAGGTTCCTGATTTGGTCCTCCAAGGGAAACTGGATGACTGGTTGTTTCAACGAGCTCCTGAAATCCAAAGTGCCGTCCGGGACATGCTGCAGGGCTTGGACAATAAACTGTTTGCACAGCTTCGGCATAAGGAACGCTTGCAACTCCTTGAGATGCTTCGAGAGAGGGGATGGGGAAGAAATGAGCTTGCCCTCAAGGTCTTGCACATTGCATGTATGGATTTGGGGAGTCCTGGACTTGCTGTCGATGCGCTGAGTGGCTTGATGTCCCGGAGGAAGAGCCCCGAGGAAGAGGCCGAGCTTTGGTCTCTTTCGGCGATTGCCGCTTTTTTGACGGGATCTTCGAGTCAGGCGGCATTTGACAAGGCTTCTCGGGCAGCCGGGGCCATGGTGGGCCGGGATCCGGGAGAGGCCGGCCCCATGGTCTGGGAACGTGCCCAGGTGGAGTTTCGCTGGACTCAAGCTTGGCGGGCTCTGGTCCCTCCGAAAGTTCCTGAACGTGAGATCGAGTCACGCCTTCGCTGGGTCCTTCGTGTGGGAGGAAGGAGGGATGAAATCCGTCGGGAGGGGCTGCGTCGGATGATAGCTGTGCAATGCCTTGGTGGGGTTCTTGCTTTTTTGGAGGGGGATCGGGTCCGTGCGGAGGCGCGGATGGATCGGGCAGTGGAGGCTTTTGAAACTTGCCTGGGCCTTTGGGATGAAGATCTCTTGGGGGCGAACAGAGATCTGGACCAGGCTCTTTCCCTTCGTTCAGGTCCGCTCCAATTTTTGGTGCGTGCTTTGGAAGGGAATGAAGGTCAAGGAGCCTTTGTCTCTCGCGAAGAACGCCAGCGTCGGATTGCTGCGAGCAAAAAGGGCTTTAGGTTTTTAGTTCAAGCTCTTGCAAAGAGACTCCCCGAACGGGTGCTTCCTCTTCCGGACCAAAAGATCAAGGGAGGCTTTGGGACGGCCGATTCTCTGGAGCAAGGGCAAGGAGAAAAAGCGGTGTCTTCGATCAATTTCCTTTTTGAAGCATCGCTGCAGCGATTGGGGGAACAGGAGGAAGCCCTTTCCGTGCTCGCTCATTGGGCAGAACTTCTGAAAAACGCCGGTTTGCCCGAAAACCTCAGGCTTCGGGCGCAGTTTTTTTTTGAAAGGGCATCCATCGCGATTGATCAGCGTCGTCCCAAGCTGGCCCTAGCAGCCTTGAAGGAATATCTACGTTTCATGGAGGACCGCCTTCAAGAGGCCCGTCAACACCCGGAGATGTTTGTTTCTCCCAAGACCGTCGAGCGGTATTACGCCGGAAGGGTTGCGGCGGGTCTGGTCAACATGGCGGTTCTTTATAACGTTGTCCTGGGTCGGCCGGGGAAGGCTCGTGAGTTTTGTCGGCGGGCCTACATGCTGGAGGACAGCCTGTTCAACCGGGTTCTCTATGCTTGCTACCTTGCGCGGGATGGTAAATGTTCGGAAGCTCGGGACTTGATCCAACGGGTCGATCCTGAGCCCAACCTCTTCTACAACCTTGCCTGCACCTATGCTCTTTGCGGGGATAAAGCAATGGCCCTGCGGTGGTTGCGCTTGGATCTAGAAAAGAACTACCCAACGGAGAAGGCCAGGGACCGACAGCGTCTTTGGGCAAAAAAGGATAAGGATCTTGCTTCCTTGAGGGGGGATCCCCGTTTTGAAGCGCTTGTGCGTCAAGTGGAAGGAGAACATCGATGACTGGGGTTTTTCGTTTGTCAAAAAAGGGACTTCGTTGGTTTCGAAAGGGACATCCTTGGATCTTCCGGGGGGATCTGACAGAGGTGGAAGCCGTGGGAAAGGATCTATTGGTGCGTGTCCAAGATCCCTCAGGAAAACAGATAGCCTGGGCCAGTTACTCTCCCCAATCCAAGATTGCTCTTCGAATTCTCGAGAGGGGACGAGGGGATGGACCCTCCGAGTTGCTCGATTGGATCGCTGATCGCATTCAGGTAGCGGTCGAAGCAAGAGCCCATCTGGGAGCGGAGACGAACGGTTGCCGTTTGATCTCCTCCGAGGGTGATGGCCTCCCTGGGCTGATCGTGGACAAGTTCGCGGATGTTTTGGTTGTGCAATTTATGACGCCCTTTATCGAAGGGTTGATGACGACCATTGTCCCGACCTTGGTGGATCTTTTGAACCCACGGATGGTTCTCGCTCGCAATGACTCCAAGGTTCGTAAGCTCGAGGGGCTTGATCCCGAGATCTCCCTTCTCCATGGGGAGCGCGTTGAAAAAGTTTGGTTCGAGGAAAATGGATTGTCCTTTCCTGTGGATCCCTTTGTAGGGCAGAAAACGGGGTTCTTTTTGGATCAACGTCCTGCGCGGAAGAAGGTGCGCTCCCTGGCACAAGGCGGGGGGAAGATCCTCGACCTCTGTACCTATAGTGGGGGCTTTGCACTGAATGCTGCCAAGGGTGGGGCAGAAAGCGTCTTGGCCGTGGACGTTTCCGGGAGGTCTTTGGGGCTTCTTGAAGAAGCCCGTGAAAAGAATCAACTTTCAAAGGTGGAAACAAGGGAGGACAACGCCTTCTCCTTTCTCAAGGATCTCCAAAATCAAAACAGTCTTTTTGATGGGATCATCTTGGATCCTCCCGCCTTCGCCCGCAGTAAGCGGGAACTCGAGGGAGCGAAAAGGGGATATGTGAAGCTCAATCGCAGATGTCTCCGCCTTCTCCGCCCGGGAGGTTGGCTCCTGACCTGTTCCTGTAGTTACCATGCGACCCCTTCCTTATTCAGAAGTTTTCTGGCAGAAGCCTCCGAGGGTTTTCGAGTGCAGGACCTTGGCCGCCTGCCTCCTCCCGAGGATCATCGAGTACTTGTGGGTTTTCCGGAGTCGGATTACCTGAAAGTGCATCTCCTGAGAAAACTGGAAGATTTCTAAGCTTCATCTCCTTGCAAAAAGTAGCTTTGACGGATTCCTCCGCCGGGAATCTTCTCTAGCTGCCAAGGCATGGGCCTTTGCGTCTTGGCCCAGTTGTTCCTCCGGTTTTTACGGATCCTCAAAAGGGAGCAGGCCAAAGTCAAGTCGGGCTTTCAAGAATGCCGAAGATTGAGGGGCGAAACGATGTTTCCTCATGGAAGTTTCCTTGTGGAGATTTCCCCTGGTTTGTTCGAACTGTCGGAGGCACGAACGTGAAGTTCGAAGACAGCAATCTTGTTTTAAAGTATTTCGATCTTCTGGATGAGTTCATTCGGGTTCGGGTTGTGCAGGACATAGATCTCGGAGAGATCTGCACCAAGGGAGTTCGGAACAAGAGCGAGTATCGAAGTTCGATCATCCAGCAGTGTTTGCCCGATTTCGGTGGAGAGCTTCGCGAGAGGATCCGATTCTTGGAAGAGGATTACGATCCCCTGACAGTCGAAGATCTTCTTTACCAGATTTGCATCGATGTCAATCCCGGCCTCGAGATTCACCAGGTGTGTTTGCCTACGGGGGGCGGGATTTCCAAAGAATCTGCGGAGAAGGACAGCCCTCTTACCCGCAAGCAGGTGGCGAACCTTGAAAAGATTCTGCGCCGAGAGGTGATTGGTCAGGATGATGCAGTGGACCGGTTGTCACGAGCGGTCAAAAAGGCTGCGATCGGTCTCAAGCGGCCCGGGACCCCAATTGGGACATTCCTTTTTGTGGGGCGGACAGGGACCGGGAAGACGGAGATGGCCAAAGCCCTGACCGAAGCTCTCTTTGGTGAGAGAAGCAAGCTGATTCGCATCGATTGCAGTGAATTCGCCCTTCCCCACGAATATGCCAAACTGATCGGCTCGCCTCCTGGTTACATTGGGCACTCAGAAGGTGGTGTCCTTACCGAGGCTGTCAAAAACCAAAAAACCTGTGTGATCCTTTTTGATGAAATTGAGAAGGCCCATTCCAAGGTCCACAACCTCCTCCTCCAGATTTTGGATGAAGGGCGCCTTACGGACAGCAAGGGAGAGACGGTAAGCTTCAAGGACTGTTTGATTCTGATGACCAGTAACTTGGGTGTCGATGAGGTTGATCGGATCCGTTCGCGGATGGGCTTCGATATCGCCAAGCGGGCATCTCTGCTTTCCATCGATCACGCTACGGTTACACGAGAAGCGCTTAAAGAGAGTTTTCGTCCCGAGTTTTTGAATCGCATTGACGAAATTGTCGTTTTTCATCCTCTCAATGTGGAGGTCTGCTGTCGCATTGCTTCCAAGATGCTTGCGGATGTCTCCGAGCTCTTGGCCCGCAAGGAAATTCTTGTGCGCTTTTCAAGTGGTCTCAAGCGTTGGCTGGCAGAAAAAGGTTATTCGGAAGAATATGGTGCACGTGAGCTGCGCAGGCTGATCAAACGGGAAGTCGAGGATCGCCTTGCCGATCGAATCCTGGAGGAAAGCTTGGGTTGTGGGGACAGCCTCTTTGCCCGTCTCCGTGGTGGAAAGGTTTCCATCGAAGCGGAGGTGGGCGAAGGCAAGGTTCTTTCACGGACCTAGCACGAAACGGATGCACTTGCTAAGCGCGGGGATCGGTTTTTTTGTGGGCGGATCCCTCGGGATTTGGATCTGCAAGACAAGGGGCCTTTTGGGAGCAAAGTTTTCCTCGGAGAACTCCAAGGAATCTCTTGAGCGCAAGGTTGAGGAGCGAACACGTGAGTTGCGCCTTGCGTACGAGGAGTTAAAGACCTTAGAGCGAGCCAAGGATAGTATTCTCTCCTCGGTGAGCCATGAAATGAGGACCCCCCTCACATCCATCCAGTCCTATGCTGAGATCCTCCTGGAATATGGAGAAGATGAACCTGTCGCAACGCGAAAAGAATTCCTGTGGATCATTAAGGAAGAGACTGAGCGATTGAGCCGCATGATCATCCAGGTTTTGGATATGGCGAAGATTGAAGCCGGGCAGGTGCACTGGGAAGTGGAAAGCTTTGACCTCCTTGCTTTGGCACGGGATGCGGTCCGTTCGGTTCAAGGGCTGACGTGCAAGAAGAGGGTCTTTTTTGAAGTGCAATCCAAAGAAGAGGAGATTCCTTACCGGGGGGATCGAGATCGTCTGAAGCAAGTGTTCGTGAATCTCCTCTCAAATGCCTTCAAATTTTCCCCAATGGATGAAGAGGTCTTGGTGGAATTGGAAGATGTGGGGGGAGGCGTCTTGGTCAAGATCCTTGATCATGGGCCGGGTTTTGTGAGCCAGGAAGAATGTGAAAGGATATTCAAGCGTTTCCAACAGGGAGGGGAATCTCTGACTTCCAAGCCCGATGGGACCGGCTTGGGCTTGGCCATTTCCAAAGAGATCGTGGAACACCATGGAGGAAAAATCACGGCGGCCAATCGGGAAGGGGGTGGGGCTCGGATGAGTTTTTATTTACCTCATGAGGATTCGAGCCATCCTCGGCCTTTGGATTTGGAAGTTTTGAAGGAAGCGAACGGTGGCATGGATCCCCGCTTAGATGCCTCCCCTAATCGTAGTTTTTGGGGGCATAAGGCCGTGAGAAGAGAGATGGCCAAGGAATCGGGGCCAGAACAAGGGCCGTCCCCAAAGGGAGCAGGCCGAGGCTGAGGACTGCGCCAAGGAAACTTGAGAGGATTTTTGCCTCGATCAGGAGGAGCATCTGGATTCCTAAAAGGGCGGGAATGATGCCTGCGATCAGGAGGAACCAAGGAAGCAAGGTTGGGCCGTAGGTTTTTTCAGAGGAGAGATGCCAGGTATGGGGATCCCTGAAACGATGGGTGCAGGCGGTCAGGAAAAAGGGGAGAAAAAAGCAAAGGTGAAGGGTCCAAAGAGCGAGGAGGTTTGGGGTAGCCCAGCCCGAGCTTCCGAGGGCAAGGATCGCCGGAACAGGGGGGGTGCCCAAGAAGGCCCTGCGCAGGGCGGCGCTTCGGCGATCTGGATAGAAAGATAGGGTGTCCCCTTTTTTCTCCCCTTTTTTCGGGTCGAGGGGAGGGAGGCGAAGGCCCTTTGGAGTGCGGCTTAGGGTGGAAATGGGGATCCAGCGGGGAGCAGCGTCCCAGCGAAGGGCCAGGGCAAAGCGGGGGGGGTGAGAGAAGGGGGCTTGATCCTGATGGGAGGGGAGGACAAGGAGGTTGCCTGGTCCAAGGAGGGCTTGTTGCTTGGGCCCGAGATCCATCCGCGCAAGACCTCGAATGGGGAGGTCTTGAGGATCGGTTTTTTTAACAGATAGGTTCTTATCAAGGGCCGGAATCAACCCGGCCGGAACCCAGAGAAGCATGGCTGTGAGACCAAGAGGAACCGCTCTTCGGAGGGGGCCGAGGCCGAGCTGAGAATAGGCAAGGGACTCTCCACTTCTCTCTTCGTCGCTGAGCTGAAAAACGGTGGCGAGGAGGAGGGAGGGTGGAAGGGCCAAAAAGGGGAGCCAGCTGAGAGGGAAAGAATGGACCCAGGAGAGAAAGGGGCCGATCGCTGCAAGGAAAATGAGCAGGATCAGGGCGGCCTGGCCCAAAAATCGGCCGGCTCGGTATCGGGCGAGGATCATAGAATGGCTGTCCCTTTTGGGCGCAGGAGGAGGAAGGGCAGCAAAAAGAAGGCGGGAACCCAGGAAGGAGCTCTGCCCAGGGTGCTGAGTAGGGGGTGGATGCGTGAGAGAAGGATGAAGAGGAGGAGGGGAGCGAGGGAAAGGAGGACTGGATGGGAGAGGTTCGGGGAGGAGATGCTGAGGAGGAGACCCAGAAGAAGAGCCAGGAGGAGGAGAAGCACCTTTCCCTTCCGGACTCGGGCCTTGTCCTTGTAACGGGACTCAAGCAGAGCGGTATCCACAGCTTCCTTTCCTAAGGCGTTGCGGGCAGCGAGGCGGACCAGCTCCGGAATTTTTTCTTGAAGGAGGGGGCTGCCCAGGATCTCGGGGGGGAGGGGACCGACTCTCCGGGCGAGGCCGGGGTCAAAGAACAGTGTGGTTTCCCGGAAAGCTGCCAGTTCCCGGATCCCATTCTGGGCTCTCCTTTCCGTCACCCTTTCTTTTTGCGGACGATCGATTTGGGACACCCTAGCTCCCCGTAAATGGAGGCGAAAACCCTGAGGGCTGGGGCGCAAGGTAAGGACCTCGGCGCGAAGACTGAGGCCTTTGTCTTCTCCAAGGGGGAGGTAAGCGCAGACCTTCTCCAGTTTTCCCTCTTTCAAAGTTCTCGCCGCCAGACCGATTCCGAGTCCCCCAGCGACCGCCCTCGAGAGATCCCGCGGATCCTCTAAGTTGTGTAAGAGCTTGGGGCCGGAAGACCACAGCGCTTGGCGTGCCATGGGCCTTCCGGTTTGGAGGACCCAGGAATAGAGAAGAACAAAGGGAAGCGCTCCGAGCAAAAGGCCGATACGGTTCCAAAAGGGAGGGAGGGCAAGGCTCCGGAAGGCTGCAAGTTCTCCGTTTCGCTTCCAATCCCGACCCCAGAGGAAGAGGCCAAGTAAAAGGGCAAGGGGGAGGAGGCTGCCCAATCCTTCCAGGAGAAGAAAAGGGAGGGCTCGAAGGGGTTGCCCCATCCGATCTCCTTGGGCGAGGAGGAGAAGGGAGAGCCCAAAGAGGACAAAAAGGGCATAGAGAAGGGTGCAGCAGCGGAGGAGGTTTATTCCCAGCTTGCTTCCTTGATAGAGCAGGGCCCTAAGAGGGACAGCCCTCATTCCGGTCTCCCCGCAGCCATGAGCAGGCTGAGTCCGGCCGTGCAGGCAGTTTCGACTCGGAGCACGGTTGGGGCAAGAGTGAGGGGGGACATCCCTCTTTTCAGCGCTTCACGGATTTCCTCAGGGCTGAAGCCTCCTTCCGGTCCCACCAGGAGGGAAGCGGGTTCCCGGCTGGGCCTGAGTCCAAGAAGGGCTGTCCCCCTTTGAGGGGGGAGGGCGATATATGGATGGGGGTGAAGTGGCCCCTCGAGCCAGGTGGCGAATGGGAGAGGGGGGGTGATTCTGGGGATCCGGTCAATGCCGCATTGGCCTGCTGTGGCTTGGAGGATGCGTTTCCAGCGGGCTGGGATGTCTGAGTGGCGGGCCGATTTGGGGCTACGAGCAAAATGCAGGGGTTGGAGGCTGCGGACTCCGAGCTGGGTGGCCTGACCGAGGAGGGTCTCGAGGCGGGAGCCTTTGGGAATGGCGAAAGCCAGCTCGATTTCCCGCCAAGGCACAAGGCCTCCCGGTCCCAACTCCAGGATTCTCACACGGACAGCATGACGCTGGACCCCAAGGATCTTGGCTTGGGCTTCCGTCCCATTCCCATCGAAGAGTCGCAGGCAATCCCCAGGCCTCAGTCGTAAAACGGTCCGAAGATGCCGGCCCACCTCCTGGGGAAGCTGCAGTTCCTCTCCGGGGCCTGGGAGTGCGGGGATGTAGAATCGATCAGCCAAGAGGGAGAAAATACCTCGAAGGCACCCATCTCCCTTAGATTTTTTCAGAGGGAAGGAGAACAAGGTCGAAATCGCAAGCGGTTTGCGCCAAAGTAGGCTGTCCTTTACTCTTGTGGTTCGGCAATCCCGGCCCCCTGCCATGGATCCGCTCCTGCCCCGGGCGGCCCCGTCGACCCCCTTACCTTGGAATAGGTTGTGCGTATGACGGATGACGTCCAACGAGAATTTGTCCTCCTCGTCTTTGATGGAGAGGCTTCCGGGCGGGAGGTTTTCCTCCCCCTCGATCGACCCTTTCGCTTCGGAAGGAAAGCTGACGCGGATCTACAGCTCCTGAACGACCCCAAGGTTTCGGGTATTCACGCTCAGCTGGAATACGAAAAGGGCCATTGGATCCTTCGGGACCTGGATTCGACCAATGGGACCTTTATTGATGGGCGCAAGGTGCGGGAAGTTCCCATTGAACACGGGGATCGCTTCCAAATCGGAGCGACCAAAATCCAACTGATCGACAAAACCCAGGGCCTTCCCCCAGCAGAGGAGGACATGGAACTCCAGATTGGAAGGGGAGTCTTGGAGAAGAGCGCCAAAAAGAAGGGATCCCTGCCCTTAATCCTTCTCCTGCTCCTGGTGATCGGGGGGGGGGTGGCCTGGTATTTCCTGGGCCAGGGAGGAGGCCCCAAGCGGAAACAGAAAATTCAAAAGGTGGTTCGGCTCGAGGGGGACCTCTTGGATGCTTCCGCAGCGACCCTCGAAGCAGCGGGGGCGGAAGGGGCTTGGGCCCGCTTGCGAGGAGGAGGTTCGGTTGGTCTTGGAGGACGCGCCCGTAGTGGGCATGAAGCTCTTCGTCTCTCCTTTGCATCCAAGGACGAAGAAGGAGATGTCCCAAAATTCTCGGCCGCAGTATTGGCCAAACCCCTTCCGGTAGGGCGGCAGCAAGCCTTCCGAGCACGGGCCTTTGTGCAAACCCATGGAGAACTCAAGGTAGGACTGCGCCTCCTCTTTTTTATGGATGCCGAAAAAAAAGAAGAGGGTGAGAGAAACTCTGAGGACTCCTCTGTCTTTCGTGAACGGCCTAGCTGGGTTCTGGGGAAGCCACTGACCGAGATCCCGGGAACTGCATTCAAAGAACTCAGCCTGGAAACAGAAGTTCCCTTTGGGGCGGTTCGGGTGGCCCTGGCGCTGGTCGCTCTTCCAAAGGGGGAGGGTGCCTCCTGGGCAGATTTTGATGACATGGCTCTGGTCCCCGGAAAAAAGGGTGTTGCCCTGGCCCAGCAGTTTGCGGGAAGGACCATCTTTGTTCCGGACGAGGCCCGTTCCTCTCTGATGGTCCGAGTGGGCGACAAGGTTCTCCTTCGTTCCGTCGAGGCCCTCCCACCAAGCTCAAAGGCTGGGTCGGGATGGGAAGCCCTCGCCAAAGGATTGGGGCTGCCTCTCTCCTCGTTCTTCACCGATATCCAATTGCGAAAAAGTGCCGAGGGAGTGGTCTTCGCCCTGAAGGGGGAGGGGAGATTGCGCTTGATGATTCCTCAAGAGGCCCTTGATGGGGGGACTTTTCTTCTGGATCCTAAGGATGCCAAAGGAAAGAGCCTCGGTTTTGACCGCTTTAGCGGAGGCACCAAGGTGGCCGGGTTCTCGGCCCTTGCCATCGGAGAGGAGAGTTCCAGGATGCTGCTGAAGCCGGGGCGGGGGGGGGCCTTGTCTGCGCTTAACGTCCAGGGAGGGATTGTGCTCGAAATGGACGCACCTGAGTCCCTCACTTTTGTTTTTGACTTTGAAGAGCAAATTCGACAGGCCCGTAAATTTCTTCGCGAAGGGGAAGCAGCCGAAGAATCCAAACAGTTCGGAAAAGCGCTGCTTGCTTATCGCAAGGTTCTGCGCGAGGTCCCTTTTTATGACCCGGCTGTTCGCACGGCAGGCGAGCGTCGTGCCAAGCTCCTGAATCAGGGGCGGGCCACCCTGGATCGACTCTCGGAGAGCTATGAGGATGCCCGTTTACTCGGCTACCTCGGTCTCATTGAGGAACTGCTCAATAAGGTCGAGGCTGAAAAAAACCTGTTCCAAGGTACGGAGCTGGAAGCTCGTTTCATGGAGTTGGAAGAGAAGGCTCAAAAGACCAGGGACAGTTTTCTTGCGATTCGCTCCGCAGTCAAGGCCAAGGAGCTGGGAGAGGTTTTTGACGCTCTCTTGGCCTCGGGGAGTCCTCACCTTGCTGGATTCTTAGGTTCGATCCTCGAGACCAGCTACCCGGGGACCGAGGAAGCTAAGACACGCAAGGCTGCTTTTGAGGAGCTTCAAAAAAAACTCAGATCCAGGTCCGGGAAGAAAGGTAACTAAGAGGGCATCATGGCGAGTAAAGGGACAGGATTGGACGTATCGGGTCGGGTCGGGAGACTGTTGACGGGTCGAAAAAAGGGCATTGCCTTTCAAGTGCTCCACTATGAAGAGTTTGACCTCGCAACTGGGAGGCCTGCGGTTCCGGTGGGAAAAGCCTACCTCGGTTTGACAGGCCGGGACCTCACCTTGAAATACACCAAGGTCCCCCAAGTCCCTGATTGGCAGCTGCATCGTTTGATTGATTTCGAAGTCCAGGAGATCGCTTCCCAGGCCAAGAACCCTCTTTCAAG